>NZ_JAJEPT010000009.1:0-145237 GCF_020686995.1 Blautia fusiformis | reverse complement strand
GGATAGCCTGTTTTAGCTTTGCCCTAAAGGGTAATCGAGCAGGAAGCCCCCACTTCAAAATCGTAAGATTTAAGTGGTGGGAGCATGTCACCGCCGTGAGTAAGAGCAAACATGCTCGCACTGAAATGAAATAGAACGGAGCATAGCAAATGGAGAACAGGATCATTACAACAGATGTTACAGAAGAGGATTTTTCCCTGGAGGGAAATTTAAGGCCTCAGAGTCTGGATGAGTATATTGGTCAACAGAAAACAAAAGATACCCTGAAAATTTATATCGAAGCAGCAAAGCAGCGTCATGATTCACTGGATCATGTGCTGTTTTATGGACCTCCGGGGCTGGGAAAGACTACACTTTCCGCGATCATTGCCAATGAGATGGGAACACATATGAAGGTAACATCAGGTCCTGCGATTGAAAAGCCAGGCGAAATGGCTGCGATCCTGAACAACCTTCAGGAAGGAGATGTGCTGTTTGTAGATGAGATACACAGACTGAATCGACAGGTAGAAGAGGTTCTTTACCCGGCAATGGAAGATTTTGCTATCGATATCATGATCGGCAAAGGAGCATCCGCCCGTTCCATTCGTCTGGATCTTCCGAAGTTTACATTGGTAGGTGCAACAACGAGGGCAGGTCTTCTTTCCGCGCCGCTTCGTGATCGTTTTGGCGTAACACAGAGACTGGAGTTTTATGATAAAAAAGAACTGACGACGATCATTCTACGTTCCGCTCAGGTGCTTGGCGTGGAAATCGAACCCAATGGAGCTGCCGAGATCGCCAAGCGTTCCAGAGGAACCCCCCGTCTGGCCAACCGTCTTCTGAAGAGAGTACGTGATTTCGCCCAGGTGAAGTATAATGGTGTGATCACCTACGATGTTGCCTGCTTCGCATTGGATCTTCTGGAAGTAGATCAGTATGGCCTTGATAAAACAGACCGCCGCATTCTCCAGACCTTGATCCTGAATTTTCAGGGCGGCCCCGTGGGGCTTGAAACACTTGCCGCATCGATCGGAGAAGACTCCGGAACACTGGAAGACGTGTATGAACCCTATCTTTTGCAGACAGGTTTCCTTAACAGAACTCCACGTGGAAGAATGGCTTCCGTGCTGGCATATACCCATCTTGGATATCCTCGTCCTGATTTATCGACAAAGTAAAGGTCATAAAAAAAGTGAATTACTCGGTAACTGAGTTACCAGAGAATCTGAATTGAAGACTATTAGCACAGGTGAAAAAACGTTCTGTATAATGCGGTAAAAAAGAAAAAGCGCCAGGCAGGAAACTTTATTTTTGATATAACGGATTGCCCGCTGAAAGAGGGCGAAATAATGGAGCAGGTCAATAATCTGTTCAGATCAACACATCTCTCCTTTTTTGGAAGAGATCGCATTGTACAAGGATAGAAAAATAATTGGTGTTTATCAAAGAAATAAAAAATAAGAACCATTCAGCTGTACGATCTAAAAGATCATGGGTACTGCGAATGGTTCTTATTAAGATATCTTATGTGTATTTTACGATAATATACACAAGAATGCAAGACTTAAAATAAACAATAATTATCCACCAGTCAGAAAATGACAGGTGGTATTTTTATACACTTTTTTAAGAAAGAGAGGACAAGAAATGAAGAAATTATTTATCAGTCAGCCAATGAGTGGCAAAGCAGACGAGGAGATTCTTGCAGAGCGAAAGGTGGCAATCAAAGCGGCAGAAGAGTTGTTGAGAGAACCTGTAGAGGTTATTGATTCTTTCTTCCAGTCAGCACCGGTAGGAGCAAAACCTCTGTGGTTCATTGGAAAGTCCCTGGAGTTTTTATCTGATGCCGATATCGCTTATTTTGCAAAAGACTGGCAGAAAGCAAGAGGATGCAAGATCGAACATGAGCGTGCGGTTGAGTATGGAATTCCGAGAATTGACCATGTGTAGGAGGTAAGGAATGGGAAATGAAGAATTTTTAAGACTTTGCAAAGTAAAAGTAGCTGAATATACCAATTCACACATGGATAAGATCGATGGAAAACAGATCACAGTACAGTATGTGTACGTGGTATGGAGTTGTAAGACATTACAGAACAGTAAAGCACTTCTGAGCACGACTGTGCCGGATGGAATGTATTATGAGCTGACATATAACGGAGATAAGCACGAGTTATACTTTGATGCTTATAAGAAATTTCAAAACATGTGCTTTAAACTGTAATTGCGCCGGTGCAACAGTCGGAGAAGGGAAACACTACATGGAAACAATCATTTGCTCATGTCATAGAATAGAAGATCTGGAAAGAAAAGGAGAATGAACATGAATGTAAATGTAATGATGCAGTATGTAACATATGGTCTGGCGCTGATCGGGGTGCTGGCGTTCCTGGTATCGATTATTGTGCAGGTGATCAAAGAGCTCCCGGGACTTAATAAGATCCCGACAAGTATTGTAGCACTGGTCACATCACTGATCCTGTGTCCGGTGGCACTGGCAGTCCTGTGCACGTATTATAAGACAGCTGTCACCTGGTATTATATTTTCGCATCGATTATTGCGGCGTTTGTAGTGTATTTGGTTGCGACCGGCGGTTGGGAAAAAGTAAAAGGTATCTGGGACAGGACGAAATACAAAGATTCAGAGGGCGAGTGATCCCTTTGTGAAATTCGTTGAACATCAAAGGACGATATGATAATATAGAACACGGAGCAATCGTGTTGCAGGGTGGCTGACCTCTATTCTACATAGAATGGATGTGGTGCTGATGGACAAGAATCATTTTGATTTCAAAGACCTCATGGCTTTTGGTATGTTCATTCTGGCATTGCTTACGTTCGTTTTGACGTTTTGTAAGTAATTTTCTACATAGAAAAACCACCCCAAAACTTTGGCTGAGTGTAGGGTGGAATTTCTATTTCGCTATTCACTGAGTTCAACCCCTTGTGGGCGGTTGTTCCTTTGTATTATCAATATACCATTTCGAAAAAAATAATTCAAGTATTTTTAGGAGGCGAGTAATCGTCTTTTTTTATTGGAGGAAACATATGTTAAAGATTATGGGAAAAGCTCAGGTATCCGGCAGGAATTATGGTCAGAAGATCATCAGCATTTTGAATGGCATATTATCTATTAAGGCATCAAATAAGACATCAAAAACAGAAAAGGAGAGTACAACCATGAATATCAACACAAGTCTTATCAGTAACAACAACAGCTATGCAGGTCATAAACCGGCATATATCGTAATTCACAACACAGATAACTATGCCAAGGGTGCAAATGCGAAAGCACATGCTAAGGCTCAACATGATGGAAACTTTAAAGGCTATTCTGCACATGTATATGTGGACGACACAGAGGCGTATCAGGCGCTTCCATACAACCGTGGAGCATGGCACGTAGGCGTCAACTACGGAGGTCGGCTGTTCGGTACTGTCAACAATAGAAATTCAGTAGGAATCGAGATGTGCGTCCAGGCGGGCTATAACTATGAGAAAGCTTTCCAGAATACAGTACAGGTGTGCAAACAGCTTATGAAACAGCTGGGAATCCCGGCTGACAGAGTTGTGCAGCATTATGATGTATGCGCAAAGAACTGCCCGTCAGCGATCCGTGCAAAAGGTGACTGGAACCGGTTCAAGCAACTGATCGGAGCTGAGACCACCACGCCAACGGTAGATAAGTATTATCGCACAAGAAAGTCCTGGGCTGACAGCAAGAGCCAGATTGGAGCATACAAGAGCCTTGAGAATGCAAAGAAAGAGTGGAAACAGGGCTACACCATCTATGACTGGAACGGAAAAGCAGTGTATCCTGTACAGACTTCAGAAAAGGCAGTAGTTCTGACAGGAAAATTTGAGACCCAGCTTCCGATCATCCGGAAAGGGAATTCCGGCGTTGCAGTTTCTGTGCTGCAGTCTGTACTTGGTGTTACTGTGGATGGCCATTTCGGAGACGATACAGAAGCATCTCTGAAAGTTTTCCAGAAAAACACAGGCGTAAAGGTAAGTGGAACCTGCGGTATTGATTCCTGGAAAAGGGTGATCGAACACATGAAAGCCAACACTCATAATTGAGAAAAACATTTGCATCTTTAAGGAAAATATTGTAATCGACAAAATAATAGAAAAACTTCTATACATTTTTGCGGGAATCAGTTATAATAAAAGAAATTGCGGGTTGTAAGACCGGCAATGCAGAGGAATGTTATTGAGGAAATTACCAGTAACAGATAAATTCAGGAGGCTTTACGAATGGCGGTAAAGAATACAGCACAGGTTGTTATCGATGGAAAGATCATTACTCTGGGCGGGTATGAGTCCGAGGAATATTTTCAGAAGGTTGCAGCCTATATGAATAATAAGATCAGTGAGCTGAGTCAGATGCCGGGATACTCCAGACAGGCCATGGAGACCAAACATACACTGCTCAGTCTGAATATTACAGATGATTATTTTAAGGCAAAGAAGCAGGCGGAGATTTTTGAACAGGATCTGCAGCAGAAAGACCAGGAGATGTATGATCTGAAACATGAACTGATTTCTTTGAAAATGCAGATTGAAGAGGCGAAGAAGGCAGAACAGGAAGCTCAGGAACAGAAGAATCTTCTGGACGGTAAGGTGAAGGAACTGGAGAAAGAACTTGATGAACTGCTTAAATAAGGATGGGGGATTGCTTCGGTAATCCTCTTTTGTTTTATGGTCATCGGATTGATTAACAGATGGGAGATGAGGGAATACTTTGAAAAATATGATAACAGAACTGCTCTCGCCGGCAGGTTCTTATGAAAGCTTTGAGGCAGCTATTGGTGCCGGGGCTGATGCGGTATATGTAGGAGGACCGGCTTTTGGAGCAAGAGCTTATGCGCAGAACTTCACCCAGGAAGAGCTGATCACTGCCATTGAGACCGCACATATCCATAACCGTAAATTATATCTTACTGTGAATACACTTTTGAAGAACCGTGAACTGGATGATCAGCTGTTTGAATATCTGCTTCCATATTATGAGGCAGGTCTGGATGCGGTGATCGTACAGGATCTGGGAGTATTTTCTTTTATACGCCGGAATTTCCCGGATCTGGATATTCACGCAAGCACACAGATGACAGTAACCGGACTGGAGGGAATGCGGTTTCTGGAGGAAAAGGGAGCAACTCGTGTGGTTCCGGCCAGAGAGCTTTCCCTGGAAGAGATATCTGCCATGCATAAGGCAAGTCCTCTGGAAATAGAGACTTTTATCCATGGAGCTCTCTGTTACAGCTATTCCGGCCAGTGTCTGATGAGCAGTATTTTCGGTGGAAGAAGCGGAAACCGTGGCCGCTGTGCGCAGCCATGCAGGCTTCCTTACAGTGTAACCATGGATCACAGAAAATATAAAGGAGACAAGGATTTTTGTGCATTAAGCCTGAAAGATATCTGCACTTTGGATATTCTTCCGAATATCCTGGAGGCGGGTGTTATGTCTCTGAAGATCGAAGGGCGTATGAAACAGCCGGCGTACACAGCGGGCGTCACGGCAGTATATCGAAAATATCTGGATATGTATTTAAGTGGAAAAGAATATCACGTTCAGGAAAAAGACCGGAAGTATCTTCTTGAGCTTTTCAGTCGTGGAGGATCCTGCAAAGGATACTATGATATGTATCGCGGACCGGAAATGATGGCTTTTGCCAATGAAAAAAAATCCGGTAATATCCAGCCGGAGATCAGAAAAATAAAAGAAAAAATTCATGGGAATTTAATACTTTCTCCTGAAAGTCCTGTTATACTGGAAATAACCTGCAAGGGCCAGACAGTAACTGCTATGGGCGGTGAGGTACAGTTTGCTAAAAATCAGCCAATGGAAGAACAGAGGATCCGTCAGCAGATGGAGAAACTGGGAAATACAGATTTTCAGTGGGAGGATCTGAACATTGAAATAAATGGAAGGATTTTTGTTCCGGTTAAAGTTCTCAATGAAGTACGAAGAGATGCTCTGAGTCAGCTGCGGGAAGCACTGATCGGATGTCAGAAGAGAGCACAGGTTACGAAGCAGCCGACGAAATCTAAGGATCAGGCTGCCTGTCACAGAAGGGTAACAGACAGCCTGCCTGTGTATGTATCCTGTGAACGTTCGGATACTGCGGAAGTACTTTTGAACGAACCGGGGATTACAGGTTTTTATTTTCCTTTTGATACTATGGAAAAATATTTTTCACCGGAACTTGCTGCAAGCAGTGAATTATATCTTTCTACTCCACATATCCATCGCGGAGAAATCCCCGAAAAGTGGCTTCGATCAGCTCAAAAATGGTTGGAGCAGGGTATGAAGGGTTTTCTGGTAAGAAATCTGGAATCTTACGCCATACTGAAAAAAATGGGATATGGCGAAAAATGTATCCTGGATGCATCCATGTATACCTGGAATGATCAGAGCGTTGATTTCTGGCGGGAAGAGGGAGTTCTTCGAAATACAGTCCCCCTTGAGTTGAATGAGGGTGAACTGAAACACAGAGATAATACTTCTTCGGAGCTGCTTTTATATGGTTATATCCCACTGATGCTTTCCGCGCAGTGTGTAAGGAAGAATCTTTTCGGATGTACAGGAAAATATGAGACGGCTTATCTGAAAGACCGCTATAACAGTGAATTTCCGGTAAAATGCAGTTGTGATCCATGGGGAAAAAACATCTCCGAAAAAGCAAAATACTGTTATAATATCATTTATAACAGCATTCCTTACGGACTTCCGGGTGAAAAAGATCAGGTAAAAAAACTGAACCTTCACTCTTTGCGACTGGCATTTACGATCGAAGAGCCAGAGAAAGCAAAAGCGATCCTGAAAGAATTCCGGACGGTTTATCAGGAAAACGGAAAACCTTCCGGACGCAGGTATACAAAAGGCCATTTTAAAAGAGGAGCCGAGTAAAAGTGTATGATTAATGTAATTACAGAATTATCTAAGTATGTGATCCTCACATTGATGATCGTCTATACCTTTCATTGTTTTTATATGGTGTGGCGGCAGGATGAGGAAGAAAAGAGAGAACTGCTCCATCAGCAGCTGACCATGATCTTTTTTATTGATTTTACAGCATTTCTTGTGATCTATTTAAAAAGCATGGATTTCAGGGTCATCCTGTTCTATATCGAAATGATGATCTTTTTTGCAGCGATCCAGATCCTTTATCGAATTATTTATCAGAATGCATCGCTGCTTCTTTTAAATAATATGTGTATGCTCCTGAGCGTAGGATTTATCATGCTCTGCCGGCTTTCACTTCCGTCTGCAACTAAGCAGCTTCTGATCGTGGCCGCAGGTAGTGCAGTATCACTGGTGATACCGGTAATGATACGAAAAATGAAATTTTTAAAGGATCTTACATGGGCTTATGCCGGAATTGGTATTGTACTTCTGGCGGCAGTTCTTGTTCTGGCAAGCACAAGCTACGGTGCAAAGCTTTCTCTTATGGGAATCCAGCCTTCCGAGGTGATCAAGATAACCTTCGTATTTTTTATGGCATCACTTCTGTGTACCAAGGTGGATTTTCGCAAAGTAGTACTGGCTACGATCGTTGCAGTGATCCATGTAGGGATCCTGGTTCTTTCCAGGGATCTGGGTAGTGCAGTGATCTTTTTTGTCACCTACCTTGTACTGATCTATGTTGCAACCAGAAATCCGAGCTATTTATTTCTGGGACTTGGCGGAGGATGCGTTGGTTCGGTGATCGCATATCATCTTTTTGGACATGTCCGTCAGCGAGTCAGTGCCTGGAAGGATCCGATGGCTGTCTATCAAAATGAAGGTTATCAGATCGTGCAGTCTCTGTTTGCGATCGGAACCGGAGGCTGGTTTGGAATGGGACTTTGTCAGGGCTCTCCGGAGAAGATTCCGGTCGTAAAAAATGATTTTATCTTCAGTGCTATTTGCGAGGAACTGGGTGGCATTTTTGCCATCTGCCTGATTCTTGTATGCACAAGCTTTTTTCTGATGATCGTTACTATTGCACTAAAGATCAGGAATCCGTTTTATAAACTGATCGCACTGGGGCTCGGAACAGAATATGCTTTTCAGGTATTTCTGACCATCGGCGGTGCAACCAAGTTTATTCCAATGACAGGAGTTACACTTCCGCTGGTGAGTTACGGAGGCAGTTCTGTCATGTGTACCATCCTGATGCTTGCGATCATTCAGGGACTGTATATTCTGAGGGAAGATGAGGACGAACAAATTGAAACGCAGCGAAAAGAAACGATTGAAAGAAGAGGAAAGAGAGCAACGCCTGAGAGAAAGAGAAATCGCCAGACTCCGTAGAAAAAAGAACCGGCCTTTAACTTTTGTATCGGCCTTCTTTATATTGATCTTTGTCAGTCTGATCGGATATCTGGTTTATTTTGACGCCATAAAAAGCGAAGATTTTATCAACAGCCCGTACAACACCCGTCAGGATACATTTTCGGACCGGGTAGTACGTGGAAGTATCCAGTCTTCGGATGGTGAGGTCCTGGCACAGACCAATGTGTATGAAGATGGAACAGAAGAGAGAACGTATCCGTTTTCCAATATTTTTGCACATGCAGTAGGATATGATACCAATGGTAAGAGCGGTTTGGAATCGGAAGCAAATTTCCAGCTTCTCACCTCCCATTCATTTTTTCTGGAACAGATGAAAAATGAATTCCTGGGAAAAAAGAATCAGGGTGATACCGTGATCTCCAGTCTGAATGCAGATCTTCAGACAACAGCATACAATTCTCTGGGAGACCGCAGAGGAGCGGTAGTTGTACTGGAGCCATCCACCGGACGTATCCTGGCTATGGTGAGCAAACCGGATTTTGATCCGAACACGATCGCACAGAACTGGGATACCCTTGTTAATGATGAAAGTAACAGCAGCCTTTTAAACCGTGCAACCAATGGAGCTTATCCTCCGGGATCAACATTTAAGATCGTCACGGCACTGGATTATTTCAGACAAAAGGGATCACTGGAGGGATATTCCTATCTGTGTCAGGGAAGTATCACAGTGGATGACCACACGATCCAGTGTTACAATGGTGCAGTACATGGACAGGAGGATTTTTATTCCGCATTTGCACATTCCTGTAACTGTGCATTTGCAGATATGGGACTTGGTCTGGGAGGAGATACTCTGAAAAGTACTGCAGAGGATCTGCTCTTTAATAGGGCGCTTCCGCTGAATTCCTATAAAACCAGTCGCTTTACCCTTGATAAAGATTCTCCGAATGCACTTGTGATGCAGACCTCGATCGGCCAGGGTAACACTCTTGTTTCTCCGATGCATATGGCATTGATCACAAGTGCCATCGCCAATGATGGTGTACTGATGAAGCCAACTATGATCGATAAGATTGTGAATAATTCCGGTGATACGGTCAGGGAAACAGAAAAAACAGAATACAAACGTCTGATGACAAGAAATGAAGCCAATATCCTTGGAAAACTAATGAAAAATGTAGTTGAAAACGGTACGGCTTCCGCATTGAATGGACGAGGATATACTGTTGCCGGAAAGACCGGTTCTGCGGAGTTTGATGAAAATGGTTCCAGTCATTCCTGGTTTGTGGGTTATTCTAATGTAGATGATCCGGATATCGCCATTGCAGTGATCGTGGAAAACGGCGGAACCGGAAGCGAAGCGGCAGTTCCCATTGCGGCCGATGTTTTTGATGCATATTATTTCGATTAAATTGAGAACAGTATCTGCTTCTTGCCCCTTGCCTATAAGGTAAAAAAGAGGTATACTATAGCCAGTGCAAAAGACACACGCATTACAGGAGGATTGCAATATGATAGAAGCAACAAGCTGTGGCGGTGTGGTAATTCATCGGGGTAAGATTCTGGCATTGTATAAATCCTACAGGAACCGTTATGAAGGATGGGTGCTTCCCAAAGGAACTGTAGAAAAAGGAGAGACTTTTGAACAGACTGCTTTACGTGAAGTAATGGAAGAAGCAGGTGTTCGGGCCTCTATCGTGAAATATATCGGTAAGAGCCAGTATAATTTCACCGTTCCGGAGGATGTGGTAATGAAAGAGGTACACTGGTATCTCATGATAGCTGATAATTATCATAGCAAACCCCAGCGAGAGGAATATTTTGTAGATTCCGGATACTATAAGTTTCATGAGATCTATCATCTTCTCCGTTTTTCCAACGAGAAGCATATCGTGGAACAGGCCTATCAGGAGTATCTGGAAATGCGAAGTGAAGGCGTCTGGGCGAAACAGCAGAAGTATTTTTAACAACAGGACAGGGCTGTGTACATACGCAGCCCTGTTTGGCATTATAACGGAGGTGAGGGCAGATTGCTGAAATGGATGAAAAACTATTACATAGGAAATGATGTAAAAAATCCTACTAGAATAAGAACCAGGATCACTGCTGGTAAATTCGTGCCGGATATCTACGTTGTTACTTTGTCTGATAATCCCGGAAATATTTTGGAAATTCTTCCCGCAGGCATGCTTGTACAGCGAAGCGCCAGAGCCACCTGTCCTTTGATCGTTGGAATGGCTAGAGGAAAATCCGGTGCTATACAGATGGTACAGGATATGATCGAACAGGTTTATACCGAAACTGGAAATTTTAAAATAAAAGAATATCTGAAAAACAGGTGAACCAATGCTGCATATATTATGGCTGATAATAAAATGGATATTGATCCTTCTGGGGATTCTGATCGGGCTGATCTTTCTGATCCTGCTGCTTCTTTTATTTTGTCCAATCAGATACAGAGGGAATTTAAAAAAAGACCGTACGGATAGTCTTCGGGAAATACATGCTTTCGGTGAAGTGAGCTGGCTGCTTCATATAATTTCTGCACAGGTATTCTGGGAGCAGGGCGTTCTGAAAACAAAAATATGTTTGTTAGGGATTCCTTTGGAAAAATTTAAAAATCTGTTTCGTAAAAAAAAGAAACCAAGAGCTCTTTCCAACTCCGGAAATCAAAATGCAAAAAAACAGACAGAGGCTTCTGGAAGTCATGAAAAGACATCAAAAAGCGAAAATCAGAACGATACCGCAGAGCTGCAAATGTCTGAGCCTCAGGAAGATACTGTTGAAGATATAAATGAAATTTCGGAAAATGTAATAATGGAGCCGATATCGATTTCCGAAGAAATATCGGAAGATGAAAAGAGGCTTCGGACAAAGATTGCAGATTTAATTTTGAATATAGTGGGAAAAATAAAAATGACAGTTGGAAAGCTGTTCCGAATCGTACAGAATTTTCTTGGAATCCCCAAAAGGATTCTGAAAAAAATTCAAAGTCTTGCATTAACAATCCGGAATTTCTGTGATAAGATAAACTGGTGGAAGGAATTTTTAGACCATCCCCGAACCAGAGAGGCTCTTTCCTTTCTGTGGAAAAATGCAAAAAAACTGATTTATCATGTGCTTCCGACAAGGATCACCGGAAAGATCACATTTGGCAATGAAGATCCGGCAGTTACAGGTATGGTATTGGCTGTATTAGGAATGACGATTCCTTTTCATAAAAACAAGATCGAAGCAGCGCCCCTTTTTGATAATGAAAATGTTCTTGAGGGAGAGATCATGTTAAAGGGAAGGATTTATGGAATTGTAGTTCTCACAACAGCAGCGAAGCTTTATTTCAATAAAAATATAAAATACGTCATCCACCGATGGAGACATAAGGAGGTAAATCATGGAGAAAGAGAATAATTTCAAAGATACCGTGAATTCATTATTTAAAGGAATGGATGGCTTTGTATCGGCCAAGACAGTGGTTGGCGATGCCATTCATGTAGGCGATACCATTATCCTTCCTCTGGTCGATGTATCCTTCGGCGTGGGAGCCGGAGCTTTTGAAGGGGACAAGAAGAACAATGGCGGCGGAGGTCTTGCCGGAAAGATGTCTCCCTGTGCAGTGCTTGTGATCCAGAATGGAAGCACCAAACTTGTAAACGTAAAAAATCAGGATGGCCTTACCAAGGTTCTGGATATGGTGCCGGATTTTGTGAACCGTTTTGCACCAGGTGCAGGCAATGCCGAGGATACAGACGGGAAAGAAGAGTAGTATTCCATTTAGATTTCATGCATATACTGTAATAAAAAACAGGAAATGAGCAGACAGGAGTGGGAAAGCTAACTGGTTTTATGCTGTTTTTTATTGGTGTGGGCATGGTTCTTGGTATCCTTATTACAGAGAATTTTATTGTGATCGCAATGGCAGTCATATGTCTGCTATGCGGATATCATATGTTTTGCAGATAAGCGGGAAGTGTGCACCTGGCATACTTCCCGCTTGTAATTTATCTGTCTTAAAGATAAAAAAACAGCCCCCGCATTCTACGGGGGCATACGATATTACTTACGCTCTTTCAACTTTTCCGGATCTTAAACAAGAAGTACATACATACATTTTCTTTGCTCCGCCGGCAGTTGTTTTTACTCTGACGGATTTAACGTTAGATTTCCACATTTTGTTGGATCTTCTATGGGAATGACTCACATTGTTTCCGAAATGAGCTCCTTTATCGCAGATTGCACATTTAGCCATGAATAGCACCTCCTTTTATCAACAGTCACCATTTTAACAGATGAATTGCTCTTTTGCAAGCAAAAAAAGGAAATTTATCAAAAATTCTGCAAAGAGTTTTAAGGAAAGTATTCCATACCTCCGGGAACAGGGCGGATCATGGTAGAATTAAGCGTTGTGTGTATGGTTTAGATCAATTTGAAACATAGAAAATTACCCAGTGCGAATTAATTTATCGTTTTTTCTTTGGCCTGGTCTCTTTCCTGAAGCTGAATAGAACATATTCTTGCTGAACTGGCATATGAGAATAGGAAAACCGGGAAAATGCAAAAGAATTTGGCAGGTAGTTCGGAATCCGAAAATGTGGTATGATTATAGGTAGGATATCAGAAACGTCAGGAGTTGAATAGATTGTGAAGACGGAAGAAATCTTTAAATATGTGCAGAAACAGTACGGAACAGTCCCAGAATATTTATGGAGTAAATCGCCAGACAGTGCAGTACTCCGACATAAAAACGGAAAATGGTATGCAGTGATCATGACTATTGAAAAATCAAAACTGGGATTAGAAGGAAAAGATCCGGTTGATATCATGGATGTAAAGTGTGATCCGGACATGACGAATATGATTATTCAGACGCATGGATTTTTACCTGGATACCATATGAACAAGCAGCACTGGATCACGATTTTACTGGATGGTTCGGTCAGTAAAGCAAAGATACTGGACTTTTTGGACATGAGTTATGACCTGATTGATGGCGCAGGCAGAAAGGAAAACAAATGAAAAAAGCAATCATATATGCATCGGTACATCATGGAAATACAGAAAAATTAGTAAAGAGCATAGCAGAAGAGTGTCAGGTTGATTTGATTGATGCTGTAAAACAACCCGATGCAGATCTGAGCAGTTATGATATGATTGGGTTTGCATCAGGAATCTATTTTTCAAAATTTCATCAGTCATTATTGGGATTTGCAGAGAAGAATCTACCGGACGACAAAAAGGTATTTCTGATCTGTACTTATGGTGGAAGTGCGATTTATAAATCTATTGAGCAGATTTTGGACAAGAAGCGTTCCAAAGTGATAGGAAAATTCGGGTGCAAGGGTTATGACACATTTGGTCCATTTAAACTGGTTGGTGGAATTGCAAAAGGGCATCCAGATGAAGAAGATATAAAAAATGCAGTTGCGTTTGTAAAAGGATTATAAGTAGATAAACGAAAAGGAAAAACCGGCTTCATAGTATCGGCCAGTATGCTCCATCGCAATTCGGGGTTTCCCTTCAATAGAGTGGATGAGCTTAATTTTCTATAAGATAAAACAAGTTGAACTCTATCATTGCGTAATTATAAAAAAAAGGTTATAATAGTTTTATATAATTTAATCTGAATGAAACAATGGAGGTAACCATATGAATGGACGTATAGATTCCGGATTGGGTCAGATCGTAATTGATACAGATGTCATTGCGACTTATGCCGGCAGTGTGGCGGTAGAGTGTTTTGGTATCATCGGAATGGCAGCTATCAGTATGAAGGATGGCCTGGTCAAGCTTTTGCGTATTGACAGCCTGAAACATGGTATCAGTGTTAAGATCACGGATGATAATAAGATCCGGCTGAATTTTCATGTCATCGTAGCATATGGCGTGAATATCAGTACTATTGCGGACAATCTTGTCAACAATGTAAAATATAAAGTCGAAGCCTTTACAGGAATGGAGATTGAAAAGATCAACATTATGGTTGAGGGCGTGCGTGCAATAGATTAGTTTTAGAGGAGGAACTTGTGGTGAATAACAAAACCATAGATGCTAAAATACTTTCCAGAATGTTTCTGTCCGGAGCAAAGAATCTGGAAGCGAAGAAAGAGTGGATCAATGAACTGAATGTGTTTCCTGTACCTGATGGAGATACGGGAACCAATATGACGCTTACCATCATGTCTGCTGCTTCTGAAGTAGGTGCTCTTACAGATCCGGATATGGAATCCCTGGCAAAGGCAATTTCTTCCGGTTCCCTCCGTGGAGCCAGAGGTAATTCCGGTGTTATCCTGTCACAGCTTCTGCGTGGATTTACCAGAGGTGTGCGTAAACTTACAGATCTGGATGCACCTGCCATTGCCGCAGCTATGGAGCGAGGCGTTGAAACTGCATACAAAGCAGTTATGAAACCAAAAGAGGGAACCATTCTTACTGTAGCCAGAGCTGCTGCAGACAGAGCCGCAGAGCTTGCCGATGCTGCAGAAGATCTGGATGCTTTTTTCGACGGAATCTTTCAGCATGCAGAGGAAACTCTTGCCAGAACACCGGAGATGCTTCCAGTCCTGAAAGAAGCAGGTGTTGTGGATTCTGGCGGACAGGGACTTCTGGAAGTCTTCCGTGGTGCCATCGACGGATATCATGGAAAAGAAGTGGATTATTCCCAGTTTGAGACAGCTGCTGCTCCTAAGATCACAAAGATTTCTCCTCAGGCAGAGGCAGATATCAAATTTGGATATTGTACAGAGTTTATTATCCTTCTTGAAAAACCGCTTCCACAGGAGGAGATCGATCGTTTCCGTGAATTTCTGGATTCCATCGGTGATTCCATTGTTCTGGTGGCAGATGATGAGATTGTCAAGGTACACGTACACACCAATCATCCGGGACAGGCTTTTGAACGTGCACTCACGTATGGTCAGCTTTCCCGCATGAAGATTGACAATATGAGAGAAGAACATCAGGAAAAACTGATCAAAGACGCTGAAAAACTTGCAAAAGAACAGGCAGAAAATAAAGAACCTCCGAAGGATCACGGATTTATTTCTGTATCAGTAGGTGAGGGACTTTCTCAGATTTTCCGTGAGCTTGGCGTAGATTATCTGATCGAAGGCGGTCAGACTATGAACCCGAGTACAGAGGATATGCTCAATGCTATTGAGAAAGTACATGCAAAAACAATTTATATTTTCCCGAATAACAAGAATATTATCCTTGCAGCTAACCAGGCAAGAGATCTGACTGAGGACAAGGAGATCATTGTAGTACCAACCAAGACGATTCCACAGGGAATTTCCGCAATGATCAGCTTTGTTCCGGAAAAGGGCGGCGAGGAGAACCTTGCTTCCATGACCGATGCGATTTCCAGAGTGAAAACCGGACAGATCACTTATGCAGTCCGTGATACACGTATTGATGACAAGGAAATCCATGAGGGAGATATCATGGGAATCGGTGATGCAGGCATCCTTGCAGTAGGCAGAGATCGACTTCAGGTAGCGGAGGAGATGGTAGCAGAGATGGTTGACGAGGAATCTGAGATCATCAGCGTTTACTATGGTGAAGATGTATCTGAGGAAGATGCAGAGGCACTTTCTGATTCTCTTACTGAGAAATATCCGGAGTGCGAGGTTGAGCTGAACCAGGGTGGACAGCCGATTTACTACTATCTGATTTCTGTAGAATAAAGAGCACAAAAAATGAATGAAAAGACACCTTTACGTGAATTAAAAGGCGTGGGTGAGAAAACAGAGAAGCTTTTCCAGAAGATCGGGATCACGACTGCGGAAGAGCTTCTCCGTTATTATCCGCGGACTTACGATATATATGAGGAGCCTGTGGAGATTGCATCAGCAGAGGAGGACAAAACAGTCTCTATCCGTGTCACTATAGCAACAGGTATTTATATTAACCAGGTACGCAATCTCCAGGTTCTGACAACAACTGTGGCAGATGCAAGCGGCCGATTGCCGGTTGCCTGGTTCAATGCGCCTTATTTGAGGGGAACACTCAAAAAGGGCAGTGTTTTTATCCTCAGAGGAAAGATCACCAGAAAAAAAGGCCGTCCTCAAATGGAACATCCGGAGATTTTTACCCCGGCAGCTTATGAGGAGATCATTCACAGTATGCAGCCTGTATATGGTCTGACGAAAGGTCTTTCCAACAAGATGATCACGAAGTTGGTACATCAGATTTTGGATACAAGACCTCTCCATGGGGAATATCTGCCGGAGGAAATACGGGAACGCTATCAGCTTGCGGATGCCAATTATGCGATCCGGACTATCCATTTTCCGAAAAATATGCAGGAGCTTCTCACAGCCAGGAAACGTCTGGTATTCGATGAGTTCCTGCTTTTTGTGCTGGCAATACAGCTTCTGAAGGAGAAAACCGAAGAGGCTCCAAACACTTTTCCAATGAAACCAGTATGGACAACCGAGGAAATCATAGAAGGGCTTCCCTATGACCTGACCGGAGCTCAGAAGAATGTCTGGCACGAGATCGAACGAGATCTGAGCAGCCATAAGCTGATGTCCAGACTTGTGCAGGGAGATGTTGGAAGCGGTAAAACTGTGATCGCGTTTTTAGCTATGGTACTTTCAGCAGAAAATGGCTTTCAGAGTGCATTGATGGTGCCGACAGAGGTTCTGGCTAATCAGCATTACGAAGGCTTTCTGAAGCTGATGGAAGAGCAGAATATCATTTCCTGCCACCCGGTTCTTCTGACAGGATCTACCACAGCCAGACAGAAGCGTGAAATCTATCAGAAGATCGCAACCGGCGAAGTGAATGTGATCATCGGTACTCATGCCCTGATCCAGGAAAAGGTGGAATATAAGAATCTGGGTCTTGTGATCACAGATGAGCAGCACAGATTCGGCGTTCGCCAGAGGGAAGCGCTGACGACCAGAGGAAATCCGCCACATGTACTTGTTATGAGTGCAACCCCTATTCCCCGGACACTGGCGATCATTTTATACGGAGATCTGGATATTTCGATCATCGATGAGCTTCCTGCAAAAAGGCTTCCGATCAAAAATTGCGTAGTAGGAACTTCCTACCGCCCCAAGGCGTATTCTTTTATTGAAAAGCAGGTGCAGATGGGAAGACAGGCTTATGTGATCTGCCCAATGGTGGAAGAGAGCGAAGGACTGGATGCAGAGAATGTCACAGATTATGCCAGAAAGCTTCAGGAAGTCCTGCCTGACGAGATCAGAGTAGAGATCCTTCACGGCAAAATGAAGCCAAAAGAAAAGAACAGGATCATGGAGGCCTTTGCTTCCGATGAGATCCAGGTACTGGTATCTACCACGGTTGTGGAGGTTGGAGTGAATGTGCCAAATGCTACCGTTATGATGGTGGAAAATGCAGAACGATTCGGTCTTGCACAGCTTCACCAGCTCCGTGGCCGTGTAGGGCGTGGAGAGCATCAGTCTTACTGCATTTTTATCCAGGGAAATAATGAAGAAAATACTTCTAAACGTCTGAAGATCCTCAATGAATCCAATGATGGATTTTATATAGCCGGAGAAGATCTGAAGCTTCGGGGCCCAGGAGATCTTTTCGGTATCCGCCAGAGCGGACTGATGGAATTTAAGATCGGTGATATCTACAATGATGCGGGAATCCTGAAGAATGCAAGTGAAGCAGCTGGTGAGATCCTGGCACTGGATTTTGATCTTATCCTGCCTCAGCATAAGGCTTTAAAGGAGCATCTCAAGGGGTATATGAGTGAAGAACTGGAAAATCTGGGGATCTAATTGGATGGAGCAAAGCGAAGAATCAGAACTTCGTTTTAGTATAAAAAGAAAAAGGGAGAAAACAGGATGAGGAGAAAAATGATCAAAAAACTTCTGTGTGTCGTTTTATCAGGGTCTATGATCTTTGGCAATGCAGGGATAACCATGGCTTCAGAGACAGAACCGGAAACAGTCCAGGAAAATGTAAATGAGGAGACTGACAGTCCAGAGGAAAGTTTTTCTGAGGAAGATATTTTTGAAGATGGAATCTCAGCAGACGATGAAGCAGCAGAATTACCTGATAGCACAGAACAGGAATTAGAAGAAGAGCCGGAAGAAGCGGATAATATAGAAATGTCGGAGGACACTGAAAATCTTTCGGAAGAACCGGAAACAGAAGAAATGGCAGAAAGTGATGACTTTTCTGATAGAGAAGAAGATGCTGTAAGTGCTTCCGCAAGCATGATGGATGGAGGAATCACCGGAGATATTGCCTGGTCAATTGATACATCCGGATGTCTTACATTAAAAGGAAACGGTGACTATGATACCTCAGATTATTATTGGGATGCAGAAAGGGGCTGGAGTAAATGGCAGGATGATATTAAAACAGCCATAGTTGAAATTTCCGGAATCACAAAGACAAGAGCTATGTTTAAGGGATGCAGGAATCTTACCAGGATCACTTTTAAAAACTGTGATTTCAGTAAGGTGACAGACATGGCCTTTATGTTCTCAGATTGTGAAAGCCTTACACAGCTGGATACTGGTTCATTGAAAACCGGAAATGTATCTCATATGCAGGGAATGTTCCGAAATTGCAGTAAATTAAAAACTCTGGATGTCAGTAAATTTGATACTTCAAAAGTTAATGATATGAATAGCATGTTTTTAGGCTGTGAAAGCCTTACACAGCTGAATGTCCGGAATTTTAATACTTCCAGAGTGACAAGGATGAGCGGAATGTTCCGTGAATGTCGGAATCTTAAACAGTTGGACGTCAGTAGATTTAATACAGCGAATGTTACGACTATGGAGGAGATGTTTTATTGCTGTGAAAGCCTTACACAGTTGAATGTCAGTAATTTCAATACAGCAAATGTTGTATATATGAACGGTATGTTCGAACGGTGCGAAAGTCTTACACAGTTAAATGTACGAAACTTTAATACATCAAATGTAGAAGATATGGGCAAAATGTTCTGTACTATGAGCAAGCTCAAGTCTCTGGATCTGAACAGTTTTAATACTTCTAATGTACAGAATATGTATTTCATGTTTTATGGAAATGAGTCTTTAACAAGCCTCAATATTAAAAATTTTGATACATCCAAGGTAGTAGATATGAATTCTATGTTTGGCGAGCTTAAAAAAATGACTTCTCTGGATGTTTCTAAATTTAACACATCAAAAGTAAAATCTATGGAAGGAATGTTTTCACGCTGCTATGCGTTAAAAGCTGTGGACGTGAGCCATTTCAATACTTCTGAAGTGGTAAAGATGGGATATATGTTTAACTCCTGTAGCAGCCTGGAATCTCTAAACCTCAGTAAGTTTAATACATCTAGCGTCAATGATGCAAGATATATGCTGTACTATATGGATAATCTTAAAACACTGAAAACAATCCCGAACCTGAAGTGCTCTATAGAACTTCCATTTACCATGTCAGACAGCTCAGGCAAAAAATATACGACCATGCCAACGAACAGTAAATGTATCACTTTAAAGGTAGTTGCTTCAAAACCAGTAGTTAGAAAGAGCATCAAAACGGCAAAGGTAACTGTAAAAACTGCAACTTACAATGGAAGTCCGCAGAAGCCAGGTGTAACTGTTAAACTTGGAAATACAACATTAAAAAGCGGCACAGATTATACAGTAACTTATTCTAATAATACAAAAACGGGAACAAAAGCTGTTGCAAAAATCACAGGAAAGGGAAGTTACAAAGATTCTGTTTCTAAATATTTTACCATCAAAGCATGCAGTCTTGACGGTAAAGTTCAAGTTAATTTGAAGACAACGATTTACACCTGGGATGGACAGGCAAAAACTCCCGCATTTTCTATTTATATGCCGAAAGCCAATGCGGCCGGAATGATCTCATTACAGAATGAAAAAGATTATACATATAAATATCTTAATAATAAAGAACCTGGAACAGCAACCTTACAAATCACAGGAAAGGGCAATTTTACAGGTACAAAAAAAATAGCTTATAAGATCAGCAAAGCAAAACAGCCGGTAAAAGTTACACCAGGAAGTATTACAAAACTTTATACAGACAAAGGTAAATCCTACAAAATCAGTGTTTCAGGAAAAAAAGAATTTGCAAAAGTGACATATTCAACCACTAATGCAAAAATTGCATCTGTAAAAAATAGCAAGATTATGCTTAATGGAGAGGGAGTGGCAACAGTTACTGTAAAAGTTGCGGCGACCAAACATTATCAGGCACAGAATATTGCAATTAAGATTAATGTGCTGAAAAGACAGAATATTACCACTGCTGTAAAGAATGGGGCAAAAATAGCGTATTCCACTACAATAAAATCTCTTGGTGCCAAAGTTCCTTCAGAAGGTGGGAAACTTACTTATAAGTCCTTAGATACCAGTATTGTTTCTGTGGATTCCAAAGGTAATTTGAACTTTAAAAAGGCAAAGAAGCTTGGAAAAGTTACAATCCAGATCACTGCAGCGAAATCTTCTTCCTATGCTCCGGCAACCAGGAAACTGACGATCACTACGGTAAAAGGAACTCCATCTGTCAGCTGTGTACAGCAGCAGGAACGTAAGATCTATGATGGAGCATTCAATCTCGGGGCAAAAGCAGATCAGAATGCAACATTGGTTTATTCCAGCAGCAACAGTGCTATTGCATCGGTAGCTTCTGATGGAACGGTTACTTTGAAGGAATGGCAAGAAAACGATATTCAGAGAGAAGTGCAGATCACAGTTACTACAAAAAGTACAACGTTTTATAATGCAGCGAAGCCGGTAATTGTTAATCTTACTGTTATTAAAAAGAAAAATCTGCAGCAGAGAATTGAAGATGAAAAAATCAAATTTCCTGATGGGAAATTTTGGAACCATGTTGTAAACAGTTATTCAGATCTGACAGATAATCTGGACAGCAGCGGAGCTCCTGAAAGATTTCAGGATACGATCAGTGATGTTCCATGCAAACATCACGGAACTCAGAGCGGAATTGATCCGATACCAGGTAATGGCGAGTATGATTGCAATAAGTTTGACGGGGCTATCCAGTGTGATGGGTTTGCAAGAAAAGTATTTTATGATATCTGGGAAGGGCAGAGAGTATCAGGCCTTCAAAGAATATATGATAATAATGTTCAGGTAGGAGACTATGTGCGCATCAATAATAATGGACATTCGGCTATCGTTACAGAAGTTTACAGTGATTCATTTAAAGTGATAGAGTGTAATCTGGATGGGGACGGACGTCATCATAATTGTCTGCTGCGTCATAACTGGACATATAGTAAAAGCAGTGTAACTTATCGTGTACATGCTGTAAATTACAGCCTTAACTAATAGACTTTTGAAACTTTTCTTTACAAAACTTTCAAATCGTAGTATTGTATTGCATGAGAAAAGATTAACAAATCCCTTGTAAGGAGGCTATAAACATGGCTAGAACAAAGAAAGCTGCAACCAAGACAACTGTAAAAACGGCTTCAATAAGCGAGACTCCTGCAAAATCTGTAGTAACCGCATCCGAAGAGAAAGCCGTTAAGGCTGAGACACCGAAGACAGACGATGCAAAAGCTTCTGTAGAAACAAAAGCAGCTGAGAAGACAGCTGAGGTAAAACCTGCCGCTGAGAAACCAGTAGAAGAAAAAACAGCAGAAGTAAAATCTGCTGAAGAGAAAACAACAGCTGTAAAATCAGAAGAGCCAGCTAAGAAAACCGCTGCCAAGAAGACAACAACACGAAAAACAACTGCAGCTAAGAAAACAACAACCAAGACGGCTGCTAAGACAACAGCAGCTAAGAAAGCTGAGCCAGTGACAGAAGTATATGTTCAGTACTGGGGCAAAGAGATACATACTTCAGAGGTTGCTGACAGGATCAAAAAGATCTGGACAGAGGATATGGGCAAAAAAGCTTCTGAACTGAAAGATCTCAAAATCTACATTAAACCCGAAGATAATGGTGCACATTATGTGATCAACGGAGATGTTACAGGATTTATCGGACTGTAAACAAAATCTTCATCGAACAGTATTTTAAAAGATATATATTGGCCTGTTATAGAGAATGTCTATAGCAGGCTATTTCTTTTGCATATTTGACCAATTCCAAATAGCATGTTATTATTCATTTAAGTAATAACATACTAAATAGATAGGGATATGGTAAAATGAAACAGATATTATGCTTTGGAGATTCCAATACATGGGGATATGACGGAGAGAGCAGAGAGAGACTACCGTGGGGAGTACGCTGGACAAGCCTTCTCCAGGAAAAACTGAATAAAGAAGAATATCGCGTGATCGAGGAAGGACTGTGCGGAAGAACAACGGTTTTCGAAGATCCGCTCCGCGACGGAAGAAAAGGAACTGCACTTCTTCCCACACTTCTGGAAACACATGCCCAGGTGGATGTGATCACGCTGATGCTGGGAACCAATGACTGCAAAACTGTTTTCGGAGCATCCGCAGATGTAATTGGAAAGGGAATCATAAGATTGCTGGATCAGGTCCAGGAATATGCACCAAAAGCGAAAGTCCTTCTCATGGCTCCGATCTACCTGGGAGAAAAAGTATGGCAGGAAGGATATGACCAGGAGTTTTCCAGAGAGTCTGTGATCGTTTCCAGAAATCTGCAGCCTGTTTATGAAAAAATCGCAGCTGAACGTCATATCAGTTTCCTTCCGGCAGCATCCTATGTACATTGCTGTGACGCAGATCAGGAACATCTGAATGCAGCAGGACATAAGAAATTTGCAGAGGTTGTATATCGAAAAGTACAGGAATTGCTGTAAATGAATATAGGATTTTAAGACTTTTGGATCTTATATAAAATAAAAAGATGTTGTCTGGCAGTTTTTCAGTTCTGTCAGACAGCATCTTTTTTGCATGAGCTTAGATCAACTCAGCATAGTAATAGATCTACCTGCGCGTACAGATTTAGTACTGCTGGCCGCCCTGGGAGCCGCTGGACATCTGGCGTTCCTGTGCTTCGATCATCTTTTTGACCATATATCCACCTACGGATCCGTTCTGTTTGGAAGTCAGGTTTCCGTTGTATCCGTCTGTAAGCGGAACACCCAGCTCGTTTGCTACCTCATATTTGAAACGGTCAAGTGCGCCCTTTGCTTCCGGTACAACTGCTTTGTTAGAAGAAGTGTTACTTGGCATAATTCATTTCCTCCTTGGTTGTTATTTGGTTTACTGTTACATTGCTAGTATGTGAAAACCATAAAATAATACACTGGCAGTTAAAGGAAATTTAACATATAAAAATATTTCCGTTCATAAATTATACCGCAGTAAAAAAGCGAATGTATGGTTGCTTTTTGACTAGAATTGCGGTTATAATAATCTCCGCATCACATATAATATCTGTCAGACAAAAAAGTAAGGGGAGCCCGTGAAAAAGAAGCGTTATCCTACATACAAGCGAAAATATAAACGAAAAAAACAGCCCAGGCGAAAAATACTCACAGCCATTATCCTATGTGTCATCCTTGCAGTATGTAATGGCTGGATGCCGCCGCGGAGCCTGAAAGAGGTAAAAGATCAAAGCCGGATCTTCGGACAGGTATTTCTTACATATATAGAAGAAAATGCGCAGATCCTCTGGGAAGATGTTTCGGAATCCGCTTCCGATGCAGTGACAGGATTACTGAAACAATCTCAGACGAAGACAGGAGGGCAGACAGAATCTGTTTCTCTGGATCAGATTCCGGAATACAGCGGCAGTCCATATGTGGAGATCAATGGAAATATACCCTCTTTTTCTGATGAAAAAAGCGCAGGACCTGCATACGAATTTTATAGTGAACTAGATTCCCTGGGGCGCTGTGGTTATGCAGAATCCAAGATCACACCGGAGCTGATGCCTGATGAAGAGCGAGGAGCGATCGGAATGGTGAAGCCTACAGGATGGCATACTGTAAAATATGAAAATGTAGATGGCAGGTATCTGTATAATCGCTGCCATCTTATCGGATATCAGCTGACTGGAGAGAATGCAAACAGGAAAAATCTTATCACAGGAACCAGATATCTCAATGTGACGGGAATGCTTCCTTTTGAAAATGAGGTTGCAGATTACGTGCACAGTACAGGAAATCCCTGCATGTATCGTGTAACTCCGTTTTTTAAGGGAGATGAACTGGTAGCCCGGGGTGTGGAAATGGAAGCCGAATCCGTTAAAGACCAGAAGATATTTTTCCATGTTTTTGTTTATAACATACAGCCGGGAATTGAAATTGATTATACTACAGGAAACAGCTGGGAAGAATAGAGTATATGGAGTAACGCCGGGGAAAATATTAATTTTTCATGAATTTACATGAATTAAATTGCACTTTTTTGGGCGTTATGCTAGAATCAGTTACAGAGTTATATGATTTTACCTATATAAAGGGGAAAAAGGGATGTAACCCAAGGGCAGAATGGAGAGGTGAATTATGAATTTAGGAATTATTGCGCATAACAGTAAGAAAGTTCTGATTGAAGACTTCTGTATTGCATACAAGAATATCCTTGCCAAACATGAAGTATATGCAACCGGAACAACAGGAAGAAGAATTGAGGAAGCAACCAGTCTTCACGTTCACAAGTTTCTTGCCGGAAGTATAGGCGGAGACAAGCAGTTTATGGAGATGGTAGAGCGTCAGGATCTGGATATGGTGATCCTGTTTTATAACCCTGTCATGATGGACCCGGTAGAGCCGGATATCATGAGCATTGTTAAACGCTGCGACCAGTACAACATTCCGGTTGCTACAAATATTGCCACTGCGGAACTTCTGATCCTTGGACTGGCCCGCGGTGATCTGGATTGGAGATTAAATCTGAAATGAGAGTCATAGCAGGAAAAGCACGTAGATTAAACTTAAAAACCATTCCCGGAAATGAGACACGACCAACAACAGACCGTATTAAGGAAACTCTTTTTAACATTCTCCAGCCTGAAATACCGGGTTGTCGGTTTCTGGATCTGTTTTCCGGAAGCGGAGCGATCGGTATTGAAGCTCTGAGCCGTGGAGCCGAGTATGCCGTGTTTGTGGAAAAAAATCCCAAAGCATGTACTTGCATCCGCGAAAATCTTTCATTTACAAAACTCACGGATGGTGGTAAACTGCTGAACATGGATGTGCTTCAGGCACTGCGTTCACTGGAAGGCGGAGAACCATTTGACTGTATTTTTATGGATGCACCATACGAACAGCATCTGGAACAACCAGTCCTTGAGTATCTGGCTGACAGCACTCTTGCAGATGAAAACACGCTGATCGTTGTGGAGGAAGATCTACATACGGATTTTTCTTATGTAGAGGACCTTGGATATCATCTGGTACGTTCCAAGGAATATAAAACCAACAAGCATGTTTTCCTAAAAAAATGAAAGAGAGACAGACATATGATAACAGCAGTATACCCGGGAAGCTTTGACCCGGCAACCTATGGCCATCTTGACATCATTAAGCGGGCAAGCATTTCATTTGACCGGGTTATAGTGGGAGTTTTGCATAATTCTGCAAAAAGTCCGTTGTTTTCTGTAGAAGAACGTGTTAAGATACTAACAAAGGCGACAAAAGATATCCCGAATGTGGAGGTGAAAGCATTCGAGGGCCTGTCAGTGAACTTTGCCAGGGAAAACCATGCCCAGGTGATCGTTCGAGGGCTTCGTGCTGTCACGGATTTTGAATATGAACTGCAGATGGCCCAGACTAATCGTGTTCTGGCACCGGATGTGGACACCGTTTTTCTTACAACCAGTCTGGAATATGCATACTTAAGCTCCACGATCATGAAAGAAGTTGCTAATTTCGGAGGAGATCTGAGCAAATTCGCTCCACGTGAGATTACGGATGCAGTCGAAGAGAAATTGAAAAAAAGAGAAACAGAGAAATAAGGAGAGTGTATTATGAGCAGCAGAATTGAACAGATTATTCAGGAGATTGAAGAGTATGTGGACAGCTGTAAATTCCAGCCTCTTTCCACTACCAAGATCGTAGTGAACAAAGAAGAGATTGAGGAGTATTTACGTGAACTTCGTCTGAAAACTCCGGATGAGATCAAACGTTATCAGAAGATCATCAGCAATAAGGATGCGATCCTTGAGGATGCTCAGGCTAAAGCTGACAGTCTGATCGCAGATGCTCAGGCCAAAGCTCAGGAACTTGTTACACAGCATGAGATCATGCAGAAAGCATATGCACAGGCAAATGAGACCATAAATGCTGCAAACAAGCAGGCTCAGGAGATTCTTGATTCTGCAACACAGGATGCAAACAGCATTCGTCTCAGTGCGATCACATACACAGATGATATGATGGCTAATATCGGTTCTGTCCTGAATCAGACACTTGAAGATGCCGGTGGTAAATATAAAGCATTTATTGATGCTCTGCAGAGCTGCCTTGAGGTTGTTAATCATAATCGTCAGGAGCTTGCACCACAGACTGCTCAGGCAGCGGCAATCTCCAATACCTTCCAGGATGATGACAGTTCTTCTGTAACAAAAGAAGACGAAGATCTGTTAGACGATATCGGAGAAAACTAGGATCAGGAATATCACACTGGCGTTCAGACATTTTGAAATAGCGTAGGGGATCAGTGACAAACTGTTTTCCAATACGCTTTTTGTCTGAGCCATGACACAAAAGCCACCAAAAGAAGTCAGGATCATAGAAGCAAGGTATCTGCTTTTCCATGGCAGTGGTGCGTCGGCAATCTGTTCCAACCCGGTAGTTAGTTCCAGTGGTGCTGTGAGCAGCATACAGCTTTGTGCATGAAATGGCCAGTAAAATCTGATACAGGCGAGTATCAGTGAGAAGATGAGAATATAGCCCCCGAGACGTGTGATGGTTTCAAATCCGTCCATGATCGAGACATCCAGGATGGCTCCTGTGGAGTCCTGTTGGTATGTCTCTTTTTTTATCTTGTTTACGCAGACAGAGTCCACGGTATGCCCGCGATATACAACGTAACGGAAAAACAGCATACAAAAGAGATCTGCCGCCAGAAAAGTGAGGATCATCTGTACTGCTGATATCTTATTTTTCAAGAGTATGCCGGAAAGATAGGAAATGATAAATGCGGGACTTGCATTGCAGCTAAACGTAAGAAGATATTCCCCTTCTCTGCGGGAAATCTGCTGGTTTATGTACAGATCATGTGCCAGTTTAGCTCCCATAGGATATCCGCATAACAGACCCAGGATCAGAACATAGGCTCCAGCAGGTGAAAGCCCGAAAAACGTTTTCCAGAAGAAAGCAGATGGTTTCAGAAGCTTCCGGATATTTCCGGTTTTCAATAATGCTCCTGTCAGGATCAGAAATGGCAATAGAGTGGGAATCATGATATTCAACCACAATCCAAGGCCATTTTTTACTCCAGTAAGAGCTTCTTTTGGATGAAAAAGCAGAAAAAGCAACAGGCAGATATAGAAAAATATGATTATTTTTCGTTTCATAAAAACAGGTCCTTGCTTTTTTTACAGTATATGATTATTATAAAAGACAAATGAATTTATGAAGCAGAAGGAGGCAGAATTTATGCCAGTATTAGAAAATTGTGAACCAAAGAGAGTTTTTCATTATTTTGAAGAAATCTGCAAGATTCCTCATGGTTCCAGAAATACAAAACAGATCAGTGATTTCCTTGTGGAATTTGCGAAGGATCATGGATTCAGATACGTACAGGACGAGCTGAATAATGTAGTGATCTACAAACCAGGCACACCAGGATATGAGAATTCTCCCACAGTGATCATCCAGGGCCACATGGACATGGTATGTGAAAAACGACCAGATGTAGATCATGATTTTACAAAAGATGGTTTGAACATCTCTGTAAAAGATGGTTATATCACAGCCAACGGAACAACTCTTGGCGGTGATGATGGTATTGCAGTTGCTTATGGCCTTGCCCTTCTTGACAGTACAGATATTCCACACCCTCCTCTTGAAGTGCTGCTCACTGTTGATGAGGAGATCGGCCTTCTTGGTGCAGTTGGTCTTGACTGCAGCGTGCTGAAAGGAAGAAGATTTATCAATCTGGATTCTGAAGCGGAGGGAAGCCTCTGGATCAGCTGTGCCGGCGGTCTCTCCGGTATCAGCCATATCCCTGTCCAGCGTGTAGAAGGAGAAGGAGAAAAGGTACAGGTCAAAGTCTGTGGACTTATGGGCGGACATTCCGGTGCCGAGATTGACAAGAACAGAGCTAATGCCAATAAACTTATGGGACGGTTTCTTTACGGACTTAAGAAAAAATCGGAATATGCCCTTATTTCTCTTACAGGCGGACAAAAAGACAATGCCATTACAAGAGAGTGCACCGCAGAATTTCTTACCGATTCCGTTGCTGAGGTAAAAGCTTACGCAAAAGAGCTCCAGGAGCAGGTCCGTGAGGAATATACAGGCTCTGACGAAAACATTACTTTTGAAATAACAGAAAAGGATACTGCAACAGCAGAGGTTCTTCATCCTACAAGTCAGGAAAAAATCGTATTTTATCTGCAGAATGTACCATTCGGAATCCAAAAAATGAGCGGAACCATCAAAGGTCTGGTGGAAACCTCCAGCAATATCGGCATCCTCCGTCTGGATGAGGACGAGCTTTTTGCAAGTTCCAGTGTAAGAAGCTCTGTAGACGCTGCATGCAGTGCATTATCTGATAAGATTGAATATCTTACAGAATTTCTTGGTGGCGACTATGAAGTACAGGGTGCATATCCGGCATGGGAGTACAGAAAAGACTCTCCGTTACGAGATAAAATGGTTGCAGTTTTTGAGGAAATGTATGGCCATAAGCCTGAAGTTGTTGCGATCCACGCAGGCCTTGAATGTGGGCTTTTCTATAAAAAAATGGAAGGACTGGACTGTGTATCCCTTGGACCGGATATGAAGGATATCCATACATCCGAGGAGGTTCTCAGCATTGCTTCCACAGAAAGAGTATGGAACTATCTTGTACAGGTTCTCAAAAATCTGAAAGACTGATCCAGTTCGGAGTATGTTCGAACTTTTACCCTGGAGAAACGAAAGGTTTCTCCAGGGTATTTTTATGCCCTGATAAAAAATATTCATAAAATACAGAATTTTACATATATATAGATTTGTGGATGCATCACACAAAAAGGAAAATAATTCTATAATTTTTTAATAAAAAATTGATAAACAATCCCTTTTTTTTCAAAACATATGTTATAATAAAAAATGTATGCCGCTGTCACCAAAACAAAAAAGAGACTGACGGCAGATGATAAGGAGCGAGCAACATGGAAATACAGTTATGGCGAAGTATTTTGTGCCCTTACGAGCTGGCTGTCAAAGAACTGACAGTCAAGTTTAAACATATGATAGAAGAGTATCACGAAAATGATCGTTATTCTCCCATTGAACAAGTCAGTGGAAGAGTAAAAAGCGTTTCCAGTATCCTGGAGAAAATGCAGCGCAAAGATATTCCGATCGAACAGCTGGAAACAGAAATGGAAGATCTGGCAGGAGTACGGATCATTTGTCAGTTTGAAGAAGATATCGATACCGTTGCTGCGATCATCCGAAAAAGAACAGATATGGAAGTCAAAAGTGAAAAGAACTATCTGACGCATATCAAGCAGAGCGGTTACCGGAGTTATCACATGATCCTTTATTATACAGTGGAGACTATTAACGGGCCGAAACGGCTTCAGGTAGAAATACAGATCCGTACCATGGCAATGAATTTCTGGGCAACGATCGAACATTCCCTTCAGTATAAATACAAAGGTGATATGCCTCCTCATGTAGCAGAACGTCTTAGTAAAGCATCCGATGCGATCATTTCGCTGGATCATGAAATGTCTTCTGTGCGCAACGAGATCATGGATGCTCAGAATTCATCTCAGATGCAGTCCAATCTTGTAAAGGATATTCTGAATAATATTGAAAATCTCTACCGTGTTTCCAGTGAACGGGAAGTCAGCAAAATACAGGATGAGTTCCTGCGGGTATTCAAAACCAAGGATCTGCGTCAGCTGGAACGCTTCCACAGGCAGCTGGATATCATTGCAGAGGGTTATCGTGCCCAGGCAGTCCATCACAGCATATGAACACAGAGCAGACAGTACTAATACACTTACATACGAGGAATTATAAATGCAGGATTTTTTACCAGTTACAAGAGAAGATATGAAGTCAAGAGGCTGGGATGAGTTGGATTTTGTCTACGTGACAGGAGATGCCTATGTGGATCATCCGTCTTTTGGATCTGCGATCATTGGACGTCTTCTGGAAAGCAGAGGATATCGTGTAGGCATGATCCCTCAGCCTGACTGGCGAAAGAAGGAGAGCATCCAGGTGTTCGGGGAACCGCGCCTGGGTTTTCTCGTTACAGCCGGAAACATGGATTCCATGGTGAATCATTATACGGTTTCCAAAAAGCACCGAAGCACAGATGCCTATTCTCCAGGAGGAAAAATGGGATTAAGACCGGACAGGGCTTCTGTTGTATACAGCAATCTGATCCGGCAGACCTATAAACATACGCCTGTCATTCTTGGCGGGATCGAAGCCAGTCTTCGAAGAATGGCACATTACGATTATTGGGAAAATAAGGTCAAGCACAGTATTCTGATCGATTCCGGTGCGGATCTGATCTCTTATGGAATGGGGGAACATTCCATCCTGGAGATCGCAGAAGCCCTGCAAAGCGGGATTCCGGTCCAGGAGATCACATATGTGGCAGGGACGGTTTTTAAAAGCCATGATATCAGCAGGGTTTACGATCCGGTGGTCCTTCCGTCATTTGAACAGGTACAGACCGATAAAAAATCTTATGCGGACAGCTTTGCCATTCAGTACCGAAACACAGATCCATTTACAGCAAAGCCTCTGGCAGAATCTTATGGGAACCGTGGATATGTGATACAGAATCCACCATCGCAGCCTCTGACGCAGATGGAAATGGACGATGTTTACGATCTGCCTTATACAGGACAATATCATCCCATGTATCAGAAAAAGGGCGGGATTCCGGCACTGAAAGAGATCAAATTCAGTCTGACCAGCAACAGAGGATGCTTTGGAAGCTGTAATTTCTGTGCGCTGACCTTTCATCAGGGCCGTATCCTTCAGACGAGAAGTCACGATTCCATTCTGAAAGAAGCTGAAAAGATGACAGAGGATCCGGATTTTAAAGGCTATATCCATGATGTAGGAGGCCCCACGGCTGATTTCCGTTATCCTTCCTGCAAAAAGCAGCTGACAAAAGGAGTCTGCAAGGAGCGGCAGTGCCTGTTTCCTTCTCCGTGTAAGAATCTGACGGTAGACCACAAGGATTATCTTCAGCTTCTCAGAAAGGTCAGGAATATCCCCAAAGTTAAAAAAGTTTTTGTCCGTTCCGGCATTCGGTTTGATTATCTGATGGCAGACCCGGATAAAACTTTTCTTAATGAGCTTGTGAAATATCACGTCAGCGGTCAGCTGCGGGTAGCACCGGAGCATGTTTCTGATGAAGTCCTGAAGTTTATGGGCAAACCCAGGCACGAGGTTTATGAGGGCTTTCTGAAGGAATATGAAAAAGCAAATGCGCGGACTGGTAAGCAGCAATATGCCGTTCCGTATTTCATGTCGTCCCATCCCGGGTGTACAATGAAGGAAGCCGTGAAACTTGCGGAATACGTCCGTGATCTCGGATTTACACCGGAGCAGGTTCAGGATTTTTATCCAACGCCATCAACACTTTCTACCTGTATGTATTACACAGGAATCCATCCGCTGACAGGCGAAAAGGTATATGTGCCAAAAAATCCACATGAAAAAGCAATACAGCGAGCACTGATGCAGTATAAAAATCCGGAAAATCGCGAACTTGTCCTGGAAGGACTTAAGATGACCGGACGTATGGATCTGGTCGGCTTTGGACCGAAATGTCTGATCCGCCCCAGAGAGCTTCATAAAAAGGCCAAAAAAACACAGACAAGGAGTTCGGCACATGAAAGATACCAGAAAAAGAAAAACAAAAAAAGGTGATTTCGGTTATTTTAACAGCGAAAAAAAACGAAGGCTCCTGATCACCGCAGGATTATTTTCGCTTCCACTGCTCATTTTCTTTGTGGCGTGGGCCGTCAACGGAACAAGAATGACAGTCTGGACGGTTCTGACCGTAGTAGGCTGTCTGCCAGGCTGTAAATCCATGGTAAGCCTGATCATGATCCTGTTACGTCATCCTATGGATGAAAAGATCTATAAAGAGATCTGCGAACATGCAGGAGACCTGGTCATGTCCTATGAAATGTACATGACTTTTTATGAGAAAAGCGGTTACCTGGACGCTGTTGCCGTGTGCGGAAATACAGTAGTGGGTTATACCAGTGATCCAAAAGCAGATATCACCTACCTTGCAGAGCAGTCACAGAAAATCATCCGTAAAAACGGATATAAAGTGGATGTAAAGATCCTGAAGGACCTGAAGCCCTATCTGGAACGTCTGGATTCCATGAATGAGCACAAAGAATCTCTGAGAAACGGGATTAAATTCACACCGGATGAACGATACCCGGATCTTTCCAGAGAAGAACTGATCAAACATACGATCCTGGCAATCTGTCTGTAGGAGCATTATATAATGAAAGAATTTATCATTAACGAAAACGAGGCCGGACAGCGTTTTGACAAATATCTGGCCAAGCTTCTCCGTGAAGCTCCAAAGAGCTTTTTCTACAAAATGATGAGGAAAAAAAATATCACGCTCAATGGAAAAAAAGCCACCGGGAATGAAAAGCTGTTTTCAGGAGATCATGTAAAACTGTTTTTAAGTGATGAAACATTTGAAAAATTCAGCGGAAATGATTCTGCTCCACGGGCACATTATGCTCTGGATATCATTTACGAGGATGAAAATATCCTGTTGATCAACAAACCGGCAGGAATGCTTTCTCAGCCTGCTGATGACGGAACCTCTTCACTGGTAGAATATCTGACCGGCTATCTTCTGAAAAATGGCTCTCTTACAGAAAATGATCTGAGAACCTTTCGTCCTTCCGTATGCAACCGCCTTGACCGCAATACCAGCGGACTTATAGCGGCAGGCAAAAGCCTTTCCGGTCTGCAGGAACTTTCAGGGATGTTCAAGTCCAGGGAACTTCATAAATATTACCTCTGTCTTGTAGAGGGAGTTTTAAAAGAAGAAAGATATATCAAAGGTTATCTGGCAAAAGATAAAAAAAGCAACAAAGTAACCATCTATAAACAAGAGAAAGAAAATGCCCTGCCAGTGGAAACAAAGTATTATCCGTTGGGCACCAATGGAACCCGTACCCTTCTTAAGGTTGAACTGATCACAGGACGTGCACATCAGATTCGTGCCCACCTTGCTTCGGAGGGACATTCGATTGTTGGTGATCCCAAATATGGAAAAGCCGATAAAAAACTGAAAGGACAGCTGCTTCATTCTTTTCGAATGGAGTTTCCATCTATGAAAGGAAGCCTGTCATATTTATCCGGGAAGGTCTTTACGGCACCGCTTCCGGAAATCTTTCTCAAAACACTAAAAGAGGAAAAGTTGGAGGAGAGTTATTATGAAAATCTGGAATGAAATATGGGATTACGTCAAGATGATCATCATCGTGGTAGTTGTAGTCCTGGTTATCAACAATGTAGTACTGATCAATGCAAAGATCCCGTCAGAATCTATGGAAAATACCATTATGACCGGGGATCGTATCTTTGGTTATCGTCTGGCCTATGGTCTGAATATGGATGTATTTGGCCACGAGATCTCAAAAAAATGGAAAGATCCGGAACGCTTTGACATTGTGATCTTCAAATATCCGGATGATGAGTCTCAGCTGTTCATCAAACGTATCATCGGTCTTCCCGGAGATAAAGTAGAGATCAAAGATGGTAAAGTTTATATCAATGATTCAGAGACACCTCTGGATGATTCCTTTGTGCCGGAAACTCCTCTTGGAAGCTTCGGACCATACGAAGTACCGGAAAACTGTTACTTTATGATGGGAGACAACCGTAACAATTCCAAGGATTCCCGATACTGGCAGAATACGTATGTACAGTTTGATCAGATCGTCGGAAAAGCGGAGATCCGTTATTTCCCATCCATCAAGCTTCTGGATTAAAGGACAGCTCTTATGGCAACATGGAACAGCAGAGGACTTCGTGGTTCTACTCTGGAGGAACTTATCAATCGTACCAATGAGCAGTACAGGGAAAAGGGATTGGCCCTCATCCAGAAAATTCCGACGCCTATCACCCCGGTTAAAATGGATAAAACCTCCCGGCATATCACGCTGGCATATTTTGAACAGAAAAGTACCGTAGATTATATCGGAGCAGTACAGGGAATCCCTGTCTGCTTCGATGCAAAAGAATGCTGTGTAAAAACTTTTCCCCTTGCGAACATTCATCCTCATCAGGTAGCATTTATGGATGAGTTTGAAAAGCAGAAGGGGATTGCTTTTTTTCTGATCTATTTCAGCGCAGATAATGTTTTTTATTATCTTACCCTTCGTAAGCTGAAGGAATTCTGGAAAAGGATGGAAGACGGCGGACGAAAAAGTTTTCGTCGGGAAGAGCTGGACCAGGAATTTTATCTTTCCGGAAAAAATGGATTTCTGGTTCCTTATCTGGAAGGAATCCAGAAAGATCTGCAATTACGGGATTGACTTTTGGAAAGGTTTCCTATATAATCAGATTTAAGTTTTTCTGTGGTAGCATGGTAGCGAATTAAAGTGAAACACAGGGAATCTCAAAACGTGTTACGGAGGAAATGAACATGCAGCGTATTTTTCATACACCTGAAGGTGTGCGGGACATTTATGGAGAGGAATGCGGCCGCAAAAAACGGCTCCAGAAGGAGCTCCACCAGGTGTTTTCAAGATATGGATATGAAGATATAGAAACACCGGGATTTGAGTATTTTGAAGTGTTCAGCAATGAAGTAGGAACGATCCCATCCAAGGATTTATATAAATTTTTTGACAGAGAGGGAAACACACTTGTTCTCAGACCCGACTTTACACCGTCTGTTTCCAGAGCATGTGCAACTTATTTTGATCCGGAAAAGGGACCTGTAAGACTTTGTTATACCGGAAATACATTTATCAACAATTCCAGTTACAGAGGTCAGATGAAAGAAAATACTCAGATGGGTGTTGAACATATGGGAGATGATTCTGCAGCAGCAGATGCTGAAATTCTTGCTATGACCGTGGAGTGTCTGAAGGCAGCAGGACTTACCGAATTCCAGGTTAGCGTAGGCCAGGTAGATTATTATAAATCCCTGCTTGCAGAGGCAGATCTGGAGCCAGAGATAGAAGAGCATCTTCGTGAGCTGATCTCTCAGAAGAATTATTTTGGTGTGGAAGAACTTCTTAAGGGACAGAATTTAGGCGATAACCTTTCCAAGGCTTTTGCTGAACTGCCTCAGATGTTCGGTTCAGCAGAAGTGCTGGAAAAAGCAAAAAAACTCACCTCCAATCCGGAGGCACTTTCTGCAGTAAAACGACTGGAAGAAATTTATGAGATCCTGAAAGTATACGGCTGTGAGAAATATATTGCTTTTGATTTTGGAATGCTCAGTAAGTTCCGTTATTATACAGGGATCATTTTCCAGGCCTATACATATGGAACCGGTGAACCTCTGCTCAAAGGCGGACGATACAACGAATTGATGAAACATTTCGGAAAACCGGCTTCTTCCATTGGATTTGCCATTGTGGTTGATAACCTGATGCTCGCGCTTTCCAGACAGAAGCTGACTGCTCCGGCCGGTGATAAGACCATTGTGATCACCTATGATCCGGCAAATCTGAAAAAAGCGATCCAGGAAGCAATGGAGCTTCGAAACGAAGGTAAAAAAGTGGCATTGTGCCCGACAAAGGAGGAGCAGGACTGATGAGATATCTTACATTTGCCCTCACAAAAGGGCGTCTGGCCAGCAAAACACTGGATATGTTTGAGAAGATCGGTATTACATGTGAGGAGATGCGTGACAAAGATTCCCGAAAGCTGATCTTTACCAACGAGGAACTGAAGCTGAAGTTTTTCCTTGCAAAAGGTCCGGATGTGCCGACTTATGTAGAGTATGGTGCAGCAGATATCGGTATCGTAGGTAAGGATACCATTCTGGAAGAAGGAAGAAAGCTATATGAGGTTATGGATCTTGGATTTGGAGCATGTCGCATGTGCGTTTGCGGCCCTGAAAGCGCCAGAGAAGTTCTGAATAACAATCAGCTGATCCGTGTAGCTACAAAATATCCAAATATTGCAAAGGATTACTTCTATAACAAAAAGCATCAGACTGTGGAGATCATTAAGCTGAACGGTTCCATCGAGCTTGCACCGATCGTAGGACTTTCCGAGGTTATCGTGGATATCGTGGAAACCGGAAGCACCCTTCGTGAGAATGGCCTGAAGGTGCTGGAAGAAGTCTGCCCGCTGTCTGCACGTATGGTAGTCAATCAGGTCAGCATGAAAATGGAAGATGAACGGATCCGCAAACTGATCACGGAACTTCGAGGTGTGGTCAAATAAACTGAGCAACAGATGAACCTCCAAAATACAGAAAGAAGGCAGAATTTATTATGCGTAAGGTAAAACTCACCAAAGAATCTACAAAAGATATTCTGGAAACTCTCTTAAAAAGAAGCCCTAATAATTATGGAAAATACGAGGATGCAGTAGCAAATATACTTGCCAAAGTAAAAGCAGAGGGAGATACCGCGTTATTTGCATTTACCAGAGAATTTGATAAAGTCGAAGTGACAGGGGATACGATCCGTGTAACACCGGAGGAGATCGAGGAAGCATACAAGCTGGTAGATCCTTCCCTGATCGATGTGATCAAAAAAGCACTGGTGAATATCCGCAGCTATCACGAAAAGCAGCTTCAGAACAGCTGGTTCACAAGCACAACAGACGGAACCATGCTTGGTCAGAAGGTAACCGCTCTGAACCGTGTAGGTGTTTACGTTCCCGGTGGAAAGGCTGTATATCCGTCTTCCGTGCTGATGAATATCGTTCCTGCAAAAGTTGCCGGTGTTGACCGTATTGTAATGACAACACCTCCTGGAAAAGACGGAAAAGTAAATCCAAGCACACTTGTTGCTGCCAACGAAGCCGGTGCAGATGAAATCTATAAAGTGGGTGGTGCACAGGCTATCGGAGCACTTGCATATGGAACCGAGAGTATTCCAAAGGTTGACAAAATCGTAGGGCCCGGAAATATTTTTGTTGCGCTTGCAAAAAAGGCAGTTTATGGATACGTAAGCATTGATTCTATCGCCGGCCCAAGCGAGATCCTCGTTCTTGCAGATGAGACTGCAAATCCACGTTATATTGCAGCAGATCTTCTTTCTCAGGCAGAGCACGATGAGATGGCATCTGCGATTCTGATCACAACAAATGAGGAATTTGCAGATCAGGTAGATAAAGAAGTCAGAGGTTTTGTTGAGGTACTTTCCAGGAAAGCCATTATCGAGAAATCCCTGGAGAACTTTGGCTATATCCTGATCGCAGAAGATATGGACGAGGCCATTGAGGCTGCCAATGAAATTGCTTCTGAACATATGGAGATCGTCACAAAGAATCCTTTTGAAGATATGATGAAGGTGCGAAATGCAGGTGCGATCTTTATCGGAGAGCACAGCTCTGAACCACTTGGAGATTATTTTGCAGGACCAAACCATGTGCTTCCTACCAATGGGACTGCCAAATTTTTCTCCGCACTTTCTGTAGATGATTTTATCAAAAAATCCAGTATTGTATATTATTCAAGAGAAGCACTCCGAAAGATCCACAAGGACATTATCCAGTTTGCCACATCGGAACAGCTGACTGCACACGCAAATTCCATTGCAGTCCGTTTTGAGGAAGAGGACAAGGAGAACGAATAATGGCAAGAGAAGCACTGATCGAAAGAAACACAAAAGAAACACAGATACGTCTGCAGCTGAATATTGATGGAACGGGAAGTTCCGATATTGATACAGGTATTGGCTTTTTTGACCATATGCTGGACGGTTTTACGCGACATGGACTGTATGATCTTACGCTGAGAGTCCACGGTGATCTGAATGTAGATGATCATCACACCATTGAAGATACAGGAATCGTCCTTGGAAACGCTATCCGCGAGGCAGTTGGCGACAAAAAAGGGATCAAACGTTACGGCAGCTGTATCCTTCCTATGGATGAAGTGCTTGTACTCTGCGCAGTAGATCTTTCCGGAAGACCTTATCTTGGATGGGATGCAGAGTTTTCTACTGAAAAAATAGGGGATATGGCCACAGAGATGGTAAAAGAATTCTTTTATGCAGTATCCTATTCTGCGGCAATGAATCTTCACATCAAAGTTCTTTCCGGAGGAAACAGCCATCATGTGGCAGAGGCCATGTTTAAAAGCTTTGCGAAAGCCCTTGATGCAGCAACACAATACGATTCCCGGATCACAGACGTGCTTTCTACCAAGGGAAGCCTCTGATACAGAAGGAGACCACTTATGAACAAACAGTTGATCCCATGTCTTTATCTTCATTCAGAAAAAGCGGTAACAGGATTTGGACAGAGAAATCTTTTCGGAGACGGAAATGTAGAAACACTTGCAAAATTTTACGGTGACAATGGGGCAGATGAGCTTCTGGTATTTGACTTTTCTTCCGCAGATGCAGAGCATGACCGTGCGATTGGAAAAATCCGTGATATCTGCCAGGCATCTGAGATCCCGGTTATCGCAGCGGGAAATATCAAACGTATGGAAGATGTAAAAAAGCTGATCTATGCGGGATGTGCCAAAGTTGTACTGAATTTTTCGAAAGAGAATAATATCAAGCTTCTGGAAGAAGTATCCCGGCGCTTTGGAAAAGAGCGTATGATGATCAGCATCTCTGATCTGAGAGAATTCACAGAAAATCAGGATCTGATTGAAAAATATGCAGACACTGTTCTGGCTCTGGACACTGTCGAAAATGAAATCGCAGAGATTTCGCAGATTTCCATTGTTCTTCATACCGATGAAAACAGATCTGAGAACGTTCTGAAGCTTTTAGGAGAAGCAGCTGTGTCCGGACTTTGCGGTGCTTATGTAAGCAGTCTTGAAAATGATCTGCATACATTTAAGGAAACCTGCGAAGAAGCCAGAATTCCGGTAAACACATATAAAAGTAATATTGCATGGTCGGATTTTAAATTAAACAGTGACGGAATGGTTCCGGTTATTGTCCAGGATTACCGGACGGATGAAGTACTGATGCTGGCCTATATGAATGAGCTTGCTTTTAACACAACATTGAAGCTGGGAAAAATGACATACTGGAGCCGCAGCCGGAATGAGCTCTGGACCAAAGGTCTGACATCCGGACATGTACAGTATGTAAAGGCTCTTACTATTGACTGTGATAATGATACGATCCTTGCCAAAGTGGAGCAGGTTGGAGCAGCCTGCCATACAGGAAACCGTACCTGTTTCTTCAAACCGCTGATGAAAAAAGAGTACGATGATACCAATCCACTTCACGTGTTCCAGAATGTGTATGATGTGATCACTGACCGAAAAGAGCATCCAAAGGAAGGTTCCTATACTAATTGTCTTTTTGATAAAGGAATCGACAAGATTTTGAAAAAAGTCGGTGAAGAATGCACAGAGATCGTCATTGCAGCCAAAAATCCGGATAAAGAAGAGATTAAATATGAAATTTCAGATTTTCTTTATCATATGATGGTACTCATGGTGGAAAAAGGCGTCAGCTGGGAAGAAATCACTAGGGAACTGGCGAAAAGATAAATTATATATCATTCAGGAAAAAAGCTTCTGTACACCGGGTCAGAAAAAACGGTTACGGAAGCTTTTTTATGTATTCCTGGAATCCTAAAAAGAATATATACAATTTCGGTTAGGCATGTTATACTTATCGTCAAAAGTGCGGAAATATAAAAAAGGAAAAGGGAAACAATCAATGATCAAAATTGATGACTGGGTGATTGAAAAAGGAGAGAAGGCACAGGGAAAAATTAAGATCTCAGGAAATGGCATGGCAATGCCGGCAACTGTGATATGCGGAGTGGAAGACGGACCGACGGTCCTGATCACGGCAGGAATACACAGTGCGGAGTATGTGGGAATCCAGGCAGCAATGGAACTTGCAAAAGAATTTCAGCCGGAAGAACTGAAGGGAAATGTGATCATCGTTCCACTGGTCAACGTCAGCGGCTTTGAGCATCGCACCATGAGTCTGGTCTATGAGGATGGCAAGAACCTGAACCGCGTTTTCCCCGGAGATCCTGAGGGAACAGCTGCAGATCGTATTGCCCATACTATAGTAACGAAACTTTTTTCCATAGCAGATTATTATATCGACCTGCATAGCGGAGATGGGTTCGAACAACTTCATCCCTATGTTTATTATGTAGGGGTTGTAGATGAAAAAACAGCAGAGAAGTCATTACATATGGCACGGCATATCGGCGTAAAATATGTAGTCCGTTCCACAACCGCCACAGGTGGCGCCTATAATTATGCTTCTTCTCTTGGAATTCCAAGTATTCTTATCGAAAGAGGCGGACACAGCTACTGGACCTGGGAGGAAGTAGAACAGGATAAAAGAGATGTCCGTCACCTTGTTTTTCATCTCCAGGGAAAGACGTGTCATGGTCTGAAGCATTACCGTCAGATGCTTCTTGAAAATGTAGTCTATGAATATGCGCCGTATACCGGATGCTGGTATCCATCCAAGAAGCCTGGAGAGTACTTCTTTAAGGGGGAAGAACTGGGTGAACTGAGAGATTACTATGGAAATTTACTTTACACGTCTATTGCAACTGAAAACGGAGTCGTACTTTATCAGACAGCCAGCCTGAATATCATTGAAGACGGACCGATGATCGCATATGCGGCGATCACAGATACTCTGACCTGATAGTAAACAATCTTTTCAGAACGCTTCTGTCTGAAAACATATTGAAACAGTAAGAAAACCGGGTTTTACCATTTGCTATTCTATTTGTAAAAACAGCGAGGTAAAATCCGTGTTTTTTTAGCAGATCAGATAAATTTAATTGTCAAATCCCCAATGGGGGATATATACAATTCAAGCATCTTTAACAAAATTTATGAGTTTTCAAAAAATATAACATTTTTCCATAGACATAAACTATAGTTTTATCGTATAATATTTAGGTAATTTAACAGCATTTGCTGATTTTCACATCAGCCGTTGTAAGTTCCGAGAGGATTAATAGGGAAACCGGTGTAAATCCGGTACGATCCCGTCACTGTAAGGGGGAATCCTCAGACAAAATACCACTGGTCGAGTGCGTGAGAAATAGACCGGGAAGGTGTCTGAGGGTAAGGATCCTAAGTCAGGAGACCTGCTTGCAATTGTTTTAAAATGATTCTTACGGAAGATAGGAAGCATATTTTTTTATGTGCCCGTATTTCATCGCGGGCTTTTTTCGTGCAAATTTCTAAAATTCCATGCATGTTCTGCATAATAAGAATCCAGTAGTTTTTTTATCTAACTCAATTAAAACGGCAATGTTAAAATCGCATCAAATGAGGAAAGGAGTAAAACGTGACAAAGAAACAAATAGGAAAAAGATTTCTCCAGATCATCATTGTATTATTTGGAATCAGCTTTTTCACATTTGGACTGACCTACCTGTCACCTGGTGATCCTGCGGAGATCATGCTGACAGAATGTGGTAATCTTCCGACACCGGAGCTTCTGGAACAAACAAGACATGAGCTTGGCCTTGATCAGCCCTTTCTCGTGCAGTATGGTTCCTGGCTGAAGGGTGTTGTTACAGGAGATATGGGACAGTCCTATTCTTTCAAAATGCCGGTAACGGATAAACTGGTATCCTGTTTCTGGCCAACGCTGAGGATGTCTTTGCTGGCACTTTTGATGATGGTCATTATTTCCATACCGCTTGGAATCCTGGCCGCTGTATATCAGAACAAATTCCCGGATTATTTTGTGAGAGGAATTACCTTTGTGGGAGTATCTGTTCCAAGCTTCTGGCTGGGCCTGATCCTTCTCAGTATCTTTGGTGTTCAGCTTCGCTGGATCAATGTAGCAGGAGGAAGTACGGATTTCAAGTCTATGATCCTTCCGGCACTGACTCTTGCACTTGCCATGTCTGCGAAATATACCCGCCAGGTAAGAAGTGCGGTGCTGGAGGAGCTTCACCAGGATTATGTGACCGGTGCAAGAATGCGTGGAATCAAAGAAAGCGTGATCCTTTGGAAACACGTTCTTCCTAATGTAATGCTTCCGCTGGTAACACTGCTGGGTCTTTCCCTTGGAAGCCTCCTTGGAGGTACCGCAGTTGTAGAGATCATTTACAACTGGCCTGGTATGGGAAATATGGCAGTAAAGGCAATTTCCTGTCGTGACTATCCTCTTGTACAGGGCTATGTACTCTGGATCGCGATCCTGTACATGTGCATCAACCTGCTTGTGGATCTGTCCTACACTTATCTCGATCCAAGACTTAAGGAGGATAGATAATTGAAAAAGGTATTACGAGTATTTAAAGAAAATAAACAGTTCACTCTTTTCTTCATTCTGGGCCTGGTGGTAATTGGCGTTGCGATCTTCGCACCGCAGCTTGCGCCATATGATCCGCTGAATGCAGTTATGACTGAATCACTGCAGGAGCCGAGTTCCGCTCATCCGTTCGGAACGGATAAACTTGGACGAGATCTTCTTTCCCGTGTTATTTTCGGAACAAGAACTTCCCTGATCATGACATTATGTCTGGTTGCGGTGATTTTTGTGATCGGTACATTTTTAGGAGTTATTGCCGGATATTTCGGTGGCGTTGTGGACGCGGTGATTATGCGTATCGCAGATATGATGATCTCTTTCCCCGGCCTTGTACTGGCCATCGCCATTGCCGGTATGCTGGGACCAAACCTGGTAAATGCCGTTATCTCCATCGCGGCTGTAAGCTGGACGAAGTATGCCCGCCTTGCAAGAAGTATGGTTTTGAAAGTCAAGAAGAGTCTTTATATAGAAGCTGCAGTGGTAAACGGAACAAAGACCTGGAAAATTCTTCTTGTACACGTTCTTCCGAACATGGTAACCCAGATGGTGGTAACTGCGGCAGCAGATATCGGAACCATGATGCTGGAGCTGGCTTCCCTTTCATTCCTGGGATTTGGTGCAACTGCGCCGACACCGGAGTGGGGACTGATGCTGAATGAAGGAAGAACTTACATGGCAAAAGCGCCATGGCTTATGATCTACCCTGGTATTGCGATCGTGATCTGTGTTGTTGTTTTCAATATGCTTGGAGACAGCATCCGTGATGTACTGGATCCGCGCCAGGATTAAAAAACGTTTCTGTAACAAACCAACACCAATAATCAGTATATTTATCTTTAGGAGGATGAAATGAGAAATAACGTAGTTAAAAAAGTGCTGGCTGCTACACTTGCATGTATGATGACTTTTTCTATGACAACAGTGGCTCAGGCAAAGGGCGATAAGAGCAGTGATAAGGAAATCACGATTGGAGTAACAAGCTTTGCAGATACACTTGAGCCGACAGAGCAGTATTTCAGCTGGGTTGTATCCCGTTATGCGATCGGTGAGTGCCTTACAAAATTCGATGAGAACGGTGATATCGTTCCATGTCTTGCAGAAGAGTGGGACAACAGTGAAGATGGAAAAACATGGACATTCAAGATCCGTGAGGGTGTAAAATTCTCCAACGGCGATGATATGACACCGGAGATGGTAAAAGCTTCCATCGAGCGTACAGCTGAGAAGAGCGACCGTGTTCCGGAGTTCTTTGACCTTGATAGTATTGAAGTTGACGGACAGAACCTGATCTTCCACCTGAACAGAGCAAACGCAAACATGGCCGGATGCCTTGCAGACCCGCTGTTTCTGATCGTTGATACAAATGTTGATGATTCCACATTTGCAATGGAAGGACCGATCTGTACAGGACCTTATGCAGTAGAGTCTTTCAGCCCGACAGACTCCTGCGTTGTAGTAAAGAATGAGAACTACTGGGATGGCGAAGTTCCGCTTGACAGAGTTACTCTGAAATGTGTCGATGACCAGACAACACGTTCCATGGCTCTTCAGACAGGCGAGATCGATATCGCTTACAACCTGAAAACAGAGAACCTGGTTGAGTTTGAGGGAAATGACAATTACGACATCCAGGAGCTTCAGTCTCTTCGTTCTACTTATGCATTCATGAACCAGAATGAGGATCATGCACTCAGCGACAAGGCACTTCGTCAGGCACTTCTCCGTGGACTTGACAAAGAGACATACTGCAACACTCTTCTTGAGGGTGGTGCAACAGCTGGTAAAGCACCGGTTCCGCCAACACTTGACTTTGGATTTGATGATCTTAACGATGAAAACTCTTACGATCCGGACAGCGCTAAAAAGATCCTCGAGGATGCTGGATACAAAGATGTTGATGGCGACGGATATGTAGAGACTCCGGACGGAGATCCGCTTGTTCTTGATTTTGTTATCTACACAAGCCGTGCAGAGCTTGGTGTATACGCACAGGCAGCACAGGCCAGCCTGAAAGAGATCGGTATCAACGTAAACCTGAATACAGTAAGTTATGAGACACTTCTTGACATGAGAGATTCCGGACAGTATGACCTTCTTATCTGGAACGTACTGGTTGCCAACACCGGTGACCCGGAGAACTACTTAAGAGAGAACTGGTACAGCTCTTCTGCAAACAACACTGCAGGATATAACAATCCGGATGTAGATAAGCTTCTTGATGAGCTTGCTCAGACATTTGATGAGGATAAGAGAAAAGATCTCATCGTTGACATCCAGCAGGATATCATGGACGATGCAGCAACTGTATTCTTCGGATATGAGACAACTTATCTCTTCTCCAATAAGAAGGTAACTGGCGTTAAGATGTATCCGATGGACTACTACTGGCTGACAAAGGATATCACTCTTGCCGAGTAAAGGAGCGTTTATTTATGCTTGAAATCAAGGATCTTTCCGTTCAGTACGGAAAGCAGGCACCTATCATTGAGCATTTCAATCTTTCCATGAAGAAAGGTGAGATCATCAGTGTAGTAGGAGAGAGTGGAAGTGGAAAAACAACTGTTATCCGTGCTGTTCTCGGCGCACTTGCCGGGGGCGGCCGGGTAAGTGCCGGTGATATCCAGTTCAACGGAAAATCTCTGCTTTCCAATACAAAGGATGAATGGAGAAAATTAAGAGGTACCCGTATTTCCATGATCTTCCAGGACTGCGGTGGAACCTTAAACCCGATTCGTAAGATTGGCAGTCAGTATGTGGAGTATATTTGTACACATACTGACGTATCCAAAGCAGAAGCATGGAAAAAAGGCTGCTCCATGCTTCAGAAAATGCGTCTTCCAGACGCGGAAAATATCATGAAAAGTTATCCTCACCAGCTTTCCGGTGGTATGCGCCAGCGAGTTGGTATTGCCATGGCTATGACTTTTAACCCGGAACTGCTTCTTGCAGATGAGCCGACCAGTGCCCTGGATGTAACCACGCAGGCACAGATCGTACGCCAGATGATGGAACTCCGTGATGATTTCGGAACGGGTATCATCATCGTTACCCATAACATCGGTGTTGCAGCCTATATGGCTGACCAGCTGGTAGTTATGCAGCATGGAAAAGTTGTGGATCAGGGAACCCGTGATGAAGTTATGAATCACCCGACCAGTGATTATACTAAGAAACTGCTGGCTGCAGTGCCGGAAATGGAGGGACAGCGTTATGTTTAATGAATCTGATATCGTACTTAGTGCGAAGCATATCGTAAAGCAGTTCCCGGCTTCCGGCGGCAGAACCTTAACAGCCTGTAACGATGTAAACTTAAATGTATATAAAGGAAAAACTCTGGGAATCGTAGGAGAGAGTGGCTGCGGTAAATCAACATTTGTCCGTATGGTCATTTCCCTTGACAAGCCGACCAGCGGTGAGATCCTTTACCATGGAAAAAATCTTGCAGATCTTTCCAAAAAGGAAACCTGGCTGAACCGTCAGAACATGCAGATGGTATTCCAGGATCCGCTTGCTTCTTTTGATCCGAAAATGAAGATCGTGGACATTCTTACAGAGCCACTGATCAATTATGGGAAACTGAAAAAAAGTGAAAAAGAAGCCAAGGCCAGAGAACTTCTGGAGATGGTAGAGCTTCCTGGAGATTTTGTAGACCGTTATCCCCATAACATGAGTGGTGGTCAGAGACAGCGTATTAGTATTGCACGTGCACTTTCTCTGGAACCGGAGATTCTGGTATGTGATGAGGCTACCTCTGCACTGGATGTTTCTGTACAGGAATCCGTGATCCAGCTTCTTGTGCGCCTTCAGAAAGAAAAGAATATCAGTATGCTGTTTATCTGTCATGACCTGGCGCTGATTCGTTCTTTTGCTCATCAGATCGCAGTTATGTATCTTGGAAATATTGTAGAGGTAATTCCTGGGGAGGATGTTGCGAAAAACTCTCTCCATCCGTATACACAGGCACTTCTGGGAGCACAGTTTTCCATTCATATGGATCAGCACAAAAAGATCGAGAGTATTGAGAGTGAGGCACCAAGTCCTCTGGACGTTCCTCACGGATGCCCGTTCCAGAACCGCTGTGAGCATTGCATGGAAAAATGTAAAACAACAAGGCCTGTACTTAAGGAAATGGAAGCAGGACATGAAGTTGCCTGCCATTATGTAACTGAGAAATAAAGAAAGGCAAAAAACAGTATGACATTTAAAAACTTAAAAATATTAGGCATTCTGCTGTTGATGCTTGCTGTTTTTGCTGTCAGCGGAAAAAAAGTTTCTGCTGCTGTGGAAGACGGAGATCTTCAGTATACGATCGGTGTTGTAGTATATAATCAGGACAGCCCGGAAATGAACATGTTTATGAGCTATTACAGGGATTATATCCAGCAGGGATTCCCAGTGAAGTTCTATTTTTCAGGAAGCATCAATTCCGCAGAGGATGAGATTGATTTCATTCGTGCAATGAAACTGCAGGGCGTAAGCGGAATCATCTCCTTCTATGGTCAGGATATTCAGAAGATTGTAGAAGCCTGCGATGAAGAAGAGATGTACTATGTTCTTGGTTCCGGAAGCATCAGCGATAAAGATTATGAGCAGATAAAAACAAGCCAGTATTTCCTCGGAAGTGTGGGCCCGGATGCAAAGGCTGATTATGAGGCCGGTTATAATATGGCTGAGTATTTTGCAGATACAGATACAAATAATTACCTCATACCGTCAGGCGGTGCTTCTAAGGGGAACTATATGCATCTCCAGAGAACCATCGGTGTTCTGGAAGGACTGGCTGAAAAAGAAGGTCTGACCTATTCCGAAGATGTGGAAAAACTTGCTGCATCGGAGGAAACAACGGTTGTAGATGCCGGTAAAGATGATATCACCATTACCATCTGTCCTGGATATATGACAGACCCAAAAGGAATCAATAACCTGAAACATGCTTTTGTAGATGGAGATTATGATGCGGTTTTCTGTACTTTCAATGTTGATGAGATCATGAAACTCATTACATCAAAAGAAGAGGAGCAGGGGTCTAACATCAAGGTTGGAGCAGTTGACTGCTTCTCCATGGAAAACCATGATGAGATCAATGATGAGGATTCTTTTGGAAATCCTAAGATTGATTACATTGCCGGAAAATATGCATCCATGGGAGGCCCTGCTTTTGCGATCCTGTATAACGCAATGTCCGGTCATCCGGAGGCAAACACTGACGATACAGATTACAACACAGTTCGTCTGTATCAGGGATTCTGGAATGCATCGGATAAAGATACTTTCAACGAGCTTTACGGATATACACAGGATATTTACGAAAATGCATACAGCTGTGCAGATCTGATGGAAGTGATCAAAGCTTACAATACAGACACCACACCGGAGGCTCTGAAAGTACTGACAGAAGCATATACAGTAGAAGACGTAGAGAAACGTATCGAAGAAAATTAAACAGAAATGTTGAAAAGAGCTGAGCTTGTTTATCGGGTTCAGCCCTTTTTCTTGTTATTTATACAATTTTATACAGAAAATATGTAAAAAATCCCAAAATACCCTTTACTTTCTTAAGTTAATATAATAATATCTATAAATATGTGAAAACATACATGGAAGGGAGAGAAACATGACAACAGCACATATTTGTATAATGGCAGCCATTATCGTCTATCTGGGTGCAATGATCTTTGTAGGTTATCTGTGCTCCAAGAACAATAATGACAGTTCTGACTTCTATCTTGGAGGCCGAAAGCTTGGACCACTTGTAACAGCTATGAGTGCAGAGGCTTCTGACATGAGCAGCTGGCTTCTGATGGGCCTGCCTGGGCTTGCTTATCTTACCGGTATTGCAGATGCAGGCTGGACAGCCATTGGCCTTGCGATTGGAACTTACGTAAACTGGAGGATCGTGGCAAAAAGAATCCGCCGCTACACACATGTGGCAGGAAATTCCATTACATTGCCATCCTTTTTCAGTAATCGTTACAGAGATGAGAAAAAGATCCTGCAGTCTATCGGAGCGATTTTTATCGTGATCTTTTTTATTCCGTATACAGCTTCCGGATTTGCAGCCTGTGGTAAACTTTTTGCAAGTCTCTTCGGTGTAAAATATCTGCCGGCTATGATCATCAGTGCACTGGTCATCGTTGGATACACCACACTGGGAGGATTCCTGGCAGCATCTACCACGGACTTTATCCAGAGTATCATCATGTCCATCGCTCTTGTGATCGTATTTGTATTCGGGATCAACACAGCAGGTGGTATTGAAGCAGTTGCAGACCATGCAAGATCACTGCCCGGATATCTGACTATGTTTACTACATATGATCCGACAACCGGAACAGAACAGGCATATCCACTGCTTAATATTATTTCCATGCTTGCATGGGGACTTGGATATTTCGGAATGCCGCATATTCTTCTTCGTTTCATGGCGATCGAAGACGAAGAGAAGCTTACACTTTCCAGAAGAGTAGCAACTATATGGGTAGTGATCTCACTGGCAGTGGCAGTACTGATCGGTGTGGTAGGACTTGGAATGACAGCAGCAGGAGAGTTTGCCCTTCTGGAAGGTTCCGCATCTGAGACAATTATCGTTCAGATCGCAGATCTTCTCAGTAAACATGGTGTAATTGCAGCAATCCTTGCAGGACTCATCCTTGCAGGAATCCTTGCATCCACCATGTCAACTGCAGATTCTCAGCTCCTGGCAGCATCCTCAGCAGTTTCTTCCGACCTTCTCGGAAGCATCCTGAAGGATAAAGAAACAAAAAAAGAAAGCATGGCAGCCGATAAGATCACGCTTCTTCTCATTGCAGTAGTAGCCATGTTTATTGCCCGCGACCCGAACAGTTCTGTGTTTACTATCGTATCCTTTGCCTGGGCAGGCTTCGGAGCCGTATTCGGCCCGGTGGTGCTTCTGGCATTATTCTGGAGACGTTCCAACTGGCAGGGAGCCCTGGCAGGAATGATCTGCGGCGGTTCCATGGTATTCATCTGGAAATACGGAATCAGCAAACTGGGTGGCGCCTGGGGAATCTATGAACTTCTTCCCGCTTTTCTGGTAGCCATCGCAGCAAATATCATCGTCAGCCTTATTACTAAGGCACCATCCAAAGAGATCACCGACGAATTCGACCTGGTAAACCGTAAATAAAATTTTTTTCAATAGCTTATATACATATTAGACAAGCCCGATACAGATTGTAGTAAAGAATCTGTATCGGGCTTGTCTTAACAAATAAAGTTACACCGCCAAAGTTTTTCCCTCAAGCTTTTTTAACAACTGCTCCATTGTTAAATTCAACACCGGATGCCGAAGATACGGTGCGATCTCTACCATAGGCTTCAGCACAAAATCCCTGTTTTCCATATCAATATGAGGCACATGCAGCTCCACTGTATCAATGATCTCATTATCGTAAAACAGAATATCCAGATCCAGTGTCCTTGGTCCCCAGTGAATGATCCTTTTTCGGTCCGCAGCCTGTTCCAGCACATGCAGCCTGTCAAGAAGCTCCTCCGGAGAAAGCAGCGTCCGGACTCTTAAGGCTCCGTTGAGAAACTCATCCTGCTCCACATCCCCGTAAGGCTCCGTTACAAGATACTCTGAAACCTTTTCAACAACAATCTCTTTCATATCTCGAAGCCCCTGGATCGCATTATCCAGGTATTTCTTCTTATCTCCCATATTGGAACCAAAAGCAATATAAGCTGTATGCCAGCCTCGGGTAATTTCCACAGCAACAGTTTTCAGTGGAAGTCTTACCGGAGCCCAGGGCTTTTCAATACGAAGGGTGACCTTTTTTAACAATGGGAGAGAAAGCAACAGCATCTCTGCCAGATTCTCCACAGCAGCCTCCAAAAGTTTATAAGTATTTTTCTGAAGAAAATCGGTGATCATATGACTGACTTCTCCATAATTGATGGAAGCAGAAAGATCATCTGTCAGCCCTGCCGGACGTGTTTCTGTATACATAACAGCAGAAACAACAAATTTCTGTCCGAGAGCTGTTTCTTCCGGAAACACGCCATGGTTTGCAAAAATCTCAAGATCTCTGATTTCGATTTTATCCATCAGTTCCTCCTAACGTCCCAGAATAGCTTCTGTCATCTGGATGACGCGTTTATTTTCTTTGATGTCATGAACACGGACAAATGCACAGCCCTTCATAACACCGATCACCGATGTGGCAAGGGTTCCCTCTACACGCTGATCTACAGGAAGATCAAGTGCAAGTCCGATCATGGATTTTCTGGAGGTACCAAGAAGCACCGGATATCCCAGCTTCCGGAAAAGCTCCAGATTATCCATGGTCATCAGGTTCATCTCATAGGTTTTACCAAATCCGACACCAGGATCAAGGATGATCTTATCATCGGCAATACCGGCACGTTTGGCAATATTGACACATTCCTGGGTTTCTGCCAGCATATCCACAATAAAATTATTGTATTCGGTATTGTCTTTGTTATGCATCAGACAGCAGGGAGCCTGATATCTGGCAATGACAGGAGCCATTTCAGGATCATATTTCAGTCCCCAGATGTCATTGATAAGATCTGCTCCGTGTTTCAGGGCTTCCTCCGCAACACATCCCTTATAAGTATCTACAGAGATGGGGATATCGAAACGCCCTTTTACTGCTTCGATAACAGGAAGAACACGCTCGATCTCCTCCTGTGCACCAACCGGTGTATGCCCCGGACGTGTGGATTCCCCACCGATATCCAGAATATCAGCACCTTCGGCGATCATAGCTTCTGTATGTTTCAGGGCATGATCCATATCGTTCCATTTTCCGCCATCTGAGAAAGAATCCGGTGTGACATTTAGGATACCCATAATATATGTTTTGTTTTTTACATCAAACTCACGATTTCCGATTTTCATGGAAAAACCTCCTAATATTGGATCGTCATATTTTTTTTGGCAGGAGACCAGTAACATTCCGGCTCTGCTTTACAGAAAAAACAGTTTCTGGAGCTTTTATCCGCAGTATAAAGCAGTTTTCCAAGAACTGTCTGATCCGTCTGAGCTCTGTGACCACGTATTGCCGAAACGATCACTTCGATTTCTTCCATAGAAAATCCAAGCTCATTTAATATTTGCCCGGCAATAGCAGCGCCGGCCTCATCATGAGGCGTACCATCTTCATACTGTCTGGCCCGTCCGATATCGTGAAGAAGAGCAGTACAGTAGATCAGTTCCTTTGAAACAGGAGCATTTTCCTCAAGTGCTCTGATATAGGCAAGGCGTGCCACATCCAAAAAATGCTCCGGTGTATGTCTGCAGAATTCACGGTCAGTCTCCAGAAGCTGAAGCTTATTAAGCTCATTCTGATAGAGCGGATGATTCCAGATCTGATTCACTCTGTCCATCAGTCCTTGACCATAGCAAGGAACTGTTTCTGAAGCTCCATATTTTCTTTAAATTCACCTCTGGTAACAGTCGTAACCGTTTTGCTTCCCGGCTTTTTGATCCCACGCATGGTCATGCAGGTATGCTCCGCTTCCAGCATAACCATGATTCCCTTAGGAGCGAGAACACGTTCCAGCGCATCTGCGATCTGCACAGTCAGACGTTCCTGGATTTGCGGTCTTCTTGCATACACATCAACGGTACGGGCCAGCTTGCTTAAGCCGGTAACCTTGCCATTTGGGATATATGCGATATGAGCTTTTCCGTAAAAGGGCATAAGATGATGTTCACACATGGAATAAAAGGTAATATCCTTTTCCAGAACCATTTCATTGTTCTCTACATGAAACTGTTTCTGAAGATGTTCATCCGCTTCATTATCAAGTCCGCCATAAATTTCCTCGCACATGCGGGCGATACGTTCCGGAGTTCCCTGCAGTCCCTCTCTGTTTACATCCTCGCCGATTCCCTCGAGAAGAAGCTTGATCGCCTCTTCAACTTTTGCTTTGTCTACCATAAATAACAACCTCCATTTGTTAAAAAAATCACGTTTTTCGGAGACTGTCTCTTTTATTTTTGCGCATAAAAAAAGATATCTCCAATTGTAATAGAACGTATGTCGAAAAAGCCCTACACAATATGAGATATTCTCTTATATTGCTGCAACGGGTGCGGATTTCATACCGTAAGACGTACTTTTCGTTCTGGCGACAACTCCCCATTCGCCAAACACTTGACGCATAAAATCCTATTTTGCATATCATTCATTTCACGGACAAGTATACCATATACTGATATAAGAAGAAAGGGAAAATGATAAAAAAATATCACAAAAATAGGGAATATGTTCTATGAATTATGCGATAGAATCTATGGATATGTCAGATTTTTGCAGATTATATTCCGACAAATATAAAAAGAATTACAAAGTAGAAAATCCCGGAACAGAAAACCGCTGTTCCGGGATCACAGAGCTGTTAATGACGTATCATTTTCATCAGATTCACAATTCTGTCAAGCTTAGCTGCCTCTGCCGGACTTTTCCCCATTTTCAGAACTTCTATGATAGTGGAGATCTCATCAGAGCTGAAATTTAAGCCCGCATTTTTTCCTTTAGAAGCTGCGCCCATGATAAAAGGCAGAAGTTCGGACGGATTTTTCCCCAATCCCTGATCTGCCAGACCCTGAAGCATGGAAAGCTTCTGAGGGTCCATTCCGGAAAGCCGGGGATTATTTTTCCAGTCATCACTCATGGATTCTCACCTCCTGACGAATCTTCATTCATGATCTGAAGCATCTGGATCGTAGCCATAAGACTGGTGATATGATCGATCTGACGGCGATTTTCTCCGCCACAGCACTTACGGATATCCTGCAGCATTTCCAGAGGATCGGTGCCGGAAAAACCGGTAGCCTGCAGATCGGCTGTTCTACGGCTGCTTTGAAAAAGCGACATGGTATTCCGAAGTTCCCGGACTTTCGTATACACAGATAAAAACCGCTGCCCGGAAGAAGGAAGGTACGGGATCATGGCTTTCAGCATCTGATCCTGGTCACTTTCCACCATTTCATCCAGAGCAGTACGTGCGATAGGCTCCTGTTCCATAAAAAAATCCTTTTTCCTGAAATCTATGAATTTGCAGAAAGAAATATGACAGAAACCTTCTCTGGTCATATTATATATAGAAGAAATTTTTCAAAGGAATGTGATTATGGAATCTGAAAAAAAACAGGAACTTGTCATTGATGGAAATTCTTTTTATGAAATAGATCTGAAATGTCTGGAAGAGAAAAAACAGAAACAGGAGGAAGCAAAAAAACGGCAGCAGAAAAGGCAGAGGAAATAACCTCTGCCTTTTCAAAAGATCAGCAGCAATTGTTGCAGCCGCATCCATTTCCGCACAAAAGCAGAAGAAGGATGATGATCCAACAGCTGTCGTTGCAGCCGTTGTTATTACAGCCACAGCCACTGTTGTTTCCACAGCAACACATCAGACAGATGATCCAAAGGATACAGGAGCAGCTGTTTCCACCGTTTCCAAACAGGGAATTTCCGCAGCCATTATTACAGCCACAGTTATTGTTACATCCACATCCTGTGCTACATCCGGAATCACAACCACATCCGCAATCACATCCACAATTGGTAGCCGCTAAGTCACTCATCGATAAGTCCTCCAGCAAATTTTATTTACACTTCATCATATGGCAGGAGTCCGTCCACAGTTACAAAAAAGTTGACAGTGTTTATTCATTACGATATAATAAACGAAATGTAACATTTTTGTAATTTTTGAGACAAACTAGCTTTTATATCTAAAACAGGAAATGGGGAAAATTATGAAGAGTTTCAGAACAAAAAAATGGCTGAAGGGTCTGATGCTTGCCATGCTGCTGATCGTGGGAAGCACAGTTTTTTCTGCTTCTGCAAAAGAGGTACAGGCTGCCACTGCAGGCTTTAAAACTATCGATGGAAAAACATACTACATAAAAAGTGATGGGAGCAAGCAGAAAGGCTGGATGACCCTGGGCGGATACAAGTACTACTTTAACACAAAGACCGGAGTACAGGTAAAGGGCTGGATGAAGGTCAATGGCAAATATACCTACTATTTTACAAAAGGCAAGGGTGTTATGGCAACCGGCTGGATGACAGATTCCAAAGGCCATAAGCGCTATTTCAATCCCAAAACAGGTAAGCTTACCACAGGCTGGGTAAACTGCAGCAAGGGAAGGAAACGTTATTTCACAAAAGGCGGAGGCATTATGGCAACCGGCTGGCTCACCAACAGCAAAGGGCAGAAACGTTATTTTTACAAAACTTCCGGTTATATGGCAACCAAATGGGTAAAAAACAAATCCAAAAATATCAGCTACTATTTTGCCACCAGTACCGGTTATATGTATACTGGTCTGAAGACGATCAATCAGAAGAACTATTATTTTAAATCCAACGGTGTCATGGCAGTAAGTACCTCCGTGACAGTGAATGGAATTACATACTCCATCGCAGCAGACGGAGTGGCCACTGCGAAGACTACCAAACCAAATCTAAATGTCAGCAATGGAGATGTCAAAGTTTACGATACCAAAAACAGCAGATATTACACTATGGTAAAAGAATATAAGAGCCATCCTGGAATAGCCAACGGCAAGACATCCGATGAAGCACTGCTGGCCGCACTTTGCGAATCGGAGGCAGGCGATCAGGGCAAGATCGGAATGGAAGCAGTAGCACTTTGTGTTCTGAATCGTACGATCAAATCAGACAAGGAATTTCCATCTACGATACGAGGTGTGATCTATGAGAATATCGGAAGCAGCACAACCCCACAGTATTCTGTAGTGCGGAACGGGGCCCTTCTCAAACGTCTCAATGGTCAGTTTGAAAATCGTACTCTTGCTTATCAGGCTGCAAGAGAAGCAATGACTATTTTCAATAAACATGTCACTTCCGGCAAAGCCAGAACACTCAGCGGATTTAAACAGAAAGATTTTAATTATATGTATTTCATGATGACCAGCTATTTCTGGAACCAAAATCTGAATTTCAGCAAAGTGAAATATGAAACTTATAAAGGCCATACATTTTTTGTAGACTGGGTATAAGCAACATAGTCTCCGGCAGTAAACTTTGAACAAACAGGCGTATGGACATAAAATTGAAAATTTAAGGAGAAGCAAATATGCAGGTAAAAATCTATACGGATGGTGCAGCCCGGGGAAATCCGGATGGACCGGGAGGCTACGGAGCAGTTCTTCAGTACATCGATACCAAAGGCCAGTTACATGAACGTGAACTGTCCAGAGGCTACAAAAAAACCACAAACAACCGGATGGAACTGATGGCAGCCATCGTAGCACTGGAAACACTGAACCGCCCCTGCCAGGTGGATCTGTATTCCGATTCCAAATATCTGGTAGATGCTTTTAATCAGCACTGGATCGATTCCTGGCTGAAGAAAAACTGGAAACGTGGAAAAAACGAAGATGTGAAGAACGTAGATCTCTGGAAACGCCTTTTAAAGGCCAAGGAGCAGCATCAGGTAAGCTTCCACTGGGTTAAGGGACATGCAGATAATCCGTTAAATGAACGGTGTGATCAGCTTGCCACATCAGCGGCAGACGGCAATGACCTTTACGTAGATGAAGGAATAAATGGCTTACAGAAATAAAAGTTCCACTTATCACTCACAGAAAACCCGAAACATACCGCGCGAATTTATGCGATCTGCGTAAATTCTGTGCATCGCGAAGCGTGTTACTGAGAACAGAGTAAAAAGTAACATTCTGCCACTTTAAGTTGTCAAAGCAATATTAAAATTTCTTGACAAACAAAAAAGCAGTTTGTATACTTCATATAGTATAGTAAAAGGCTTGGAAGGGAAAAAGTAGCTTGAGGAAAACCCCACAGAGAGCAGCCGGCAGGTGAGAGGCGCAGGGTAGAACTTTTGTGAATACATCCCGGAGCTGCGCACCGAATCGGGACTTGATACTGTAAATTATAAACTTTATAATAATAGCGTATTATAGATAGGCTGCGACGGAATGGCACCCGTTATTGTGCTGAAGTGGTTTTATATCTTGATATATATGGATATAACGGGATGTAGATTCACTTTATGAGGCAGGAAATGCGAGTTTTCTGTAAATTTAGGTGGTAACGCGGGACCCGGTTCTCGTCCTAAACGGACAGGAACCGGGCATTTTTTATATGACTATACAGGAGGAAAGAACAATGACAGTTTGGGAAGAACTGAAAGCACGTGGCCTGATCGCACAGGTTACAGACGAAGACGAGATCAAAGAGATGGTAAATAACGGGAAAGCCACATTCTATATTGGCTTTGACCCTACAGCAGACAGCCTTCATGTAGGTCACTTCATGGCTCTTTGCCTGATGAAGAGACTGCAGATGGCAGGAAACCGTCCGATCGCCCTTCTTGGCGGCGGAACAGGAATGATCGGTGATCCGTCCGGAAGGACCGATATGCGTCAGATGCTGACAAAAGAAACCATCCAGCACAATATTGACTGCTTCAAGCAGCAGATGAGCCGTTTCATCGATTTCTCTGATGGAAAAGCTCTTATGGTAAACAATGCTGACTGGCTTATGAACCTTAACTATGTAGAGCTTCTCCGTGAGGTAGGTGCTCACTTTTCCGTAAACCGTATGCTGACAGCAGAGTGCTACAAACAGCGTATGGAGCGAGGCTTAAGCTTCCTGGAATTTAACTACATGATCATGCAGAGCTACGACTTCTACATGCTGTACCAGAAATATGGCTGCAACATGCAGTTCGGTGGCGATGACCAGTGGAGCAATATGCTTGGCGGTACTGAGCTGATCCGCCGTAAGCTTGGCAAGGATGCCTATGCCATGACCATCACACTGCTTCTCAATTCTGAGGGCAAAAAAATGGGAAAAACACAGTCCGGAGCTGTATGGCTTGATCCGAATAAGACATCCCCGTTCGATTTCTACCAGTACTGGAGAAATGTAGATGATGCTGACGTTATCAAATGTATGCGTCTTCTTACCTTCCTTCCTCTTGAGGAGATCGACGAGATGGCCAAATGGGAAGGCAGCGAGCTGAACAAAGCCAAGGAGATCCTTGCATACCAGCTGACAGAGCTTGTACATGGTGAGGAGGAAGCCAAGAAAGCACAGGAGGGTGCCCGCGCACTGTTCTCAGGTGCAGATACTTCTCATATGCCTACAACAGAGCTTTCAGAGGAAGATTTTGACGAGGAAGGAAAAATCGACCTGATCACACTTCTTGTAAAAGCAGAGCTGGTACCAAGCCGTTCCGAGGGTCGCCGTGCGATCCAGCAGGGTGGTGTATCCATCGATGGTGAGAAGCTCACCGACATTTACCACACGGTTGAGAAGGATGCTTTTGCAGGGGACGGGATCGTTCTGAAACGAGGCAAGAAAAAATTCAAAAAGATCTGTGTAAAATAATTTCCCATATCTGTGACATTTCCGGGATAAAACTACCGCATTCCGGAAATGCTGACAGGTAGGGTTGACACAAGGAGGATAACAACATGAAAAAGTACGGAGTGAACGAACTTCGTAAGATGTTCCTTGACTTTATGGAAAGCAAGGGCCATCTTGTAATGAAAAGCTTTTCCCTGGTTCCTCAGGGAGATAAGAGTCTTCTGCTGATCAACGCAGGTATGGCTCCGCTGAAACCATATTTTACAGGTGCTGAGAAGCCGCCAAGAACAAGAGTGACAACCTGCCAGAAATGTATCCGTACCGGAGATATCGAGAACGTAGGTAAAACCGCACGTCACGGTACTTTCTTTGAAATGCTTGGTAACTTTTCTTTTGGTGATTACTTCAAGAGAGAAGCCATCCACTGGTCCTGGGAGTTTCTTACAGAGGTTGTAGGACTTGATGCAGACCGTCTCTACCCATCCATTTACCAGGATGATGATGAAGCCTTCGATATCTGGAACAAAGAGGTAGGGATTCCGTCTGAACGTATTTTCCGTTTCGGAAAAGAAGATAATTTCTGGGAGCATGGAGCAGGTCCGTGTGGTCCATGTTCTGAGATCTATTATGACCGCGGAGAGAAATACGGCTGCGGCAAACCCGGATGCACGGTAGGCTGCGACTGCGACCGTTACATGGAAGTATGGAACAACGTTTTCACACAGTTCGAGAACGATGGAAACGGAAACTACACAACCCTGAAACAGAAAAACATCGATACCGGTATGGGACTTGAGCGTCTTGCTGTAGTTGTTCAGGATGTAGATTCTATTTTTGATGTAGATACAATTTGTGCACTTCGTAATCTTGTATGTGAGATCGCACATAAAGAATATGAGAAAAACTATGCAGATGATGTTTCCATCCGTCTGATCACGGACCATATCCGTTCCGCAACATTTATGATCTCCGATGGAATCATGCCCACCAATGAGGGACGTGGATATGTTCTCCGCCGTCTGATCCGCCGTGCAGCACGTCATGGACGTCTTCTCGGTATTGAGGGGACTTTCCTTGCCAAATTAAGTGCACAGGTAATTGAGAGCTCCAAAGCCGGATATCCGGAGCTTGAGGAGAAGAAAGAGTTCATCTTCCGTGTACTCACAAATGAGGAGAATCAGTTCAACAAAACTATCGATCAGGGACTTCGCATCCTTTCCGACATGGAAGAGGATATGAAAAAAGCAGGTGAAAAGACCCTTTCCGGTGATAACGCATTCAAGCTTTATGATACGTACGGATTCCCTCTTGACCTTACAAAAGAGATCCTTGAGGAGAAAGGTTACGGCATTGACGAGGAAGGCTTCCAGAAGGCAATGGAAGAGCAGAGAGTCAAGGCACGTACTGCCCGTGAAGTAACCAACTATATGGGTGCAGACGCAACCGTATACGATGATATCGATGTAAACGTAACAACAGAATTCGTCGGCTACGATCATCTTACCTTTGATTCCAAGGTTACTGTCCTTACCACAGAAACAGAAATCGTAGATTCTCTCACAGAGGGACAGAAGGGTACCGTATTTGTAGAGCAGACTCCTTTCTATGCAACAATGGGTGGACAGGAAGGTGATACCGGTGTGATCGAGACTGCAAACGGTAAATTTGTTGTTGAGGACACCATCAAACTCCGCGGTGGCAAATTCGGTCATGTAGGACATATGGAATCCGGTATGATTTCCTCAGGTGAGACAGTATCCCTGAAGGTAAACGAAGAAGCAAGAAAAGATACCGAGAAAAACCACAGTGCAACACATCTTCTTCAGAAAGCACTGAAAACTGTTCTTGGTTCCCACGTAGAGCAGAAGGGTTCTCTGGTAACTCCGGACAGACTTCGTTTTGACTTTGCTCATTTCCAGGCAATGACAGCAGAAGAGATCCAGGCAACAGAAGATCTTGTAAACAAAGAGATCCTGGCAGGTCTTGATGTCCATACCGATGTCATGGATGTGGAAGAAGCAAAGAAATCCGGAGCAATGGCTCTCTTTGGTGAGAAATATGACCAGAAGGTACGTGTAGTATCCATGGGAGACTTTTCCAAAGAGCTCTGTGGTGGTACTCATGTAAAGAATACAAGCTCCATCTTGCTCTTTAAGATCGTTTCCGAATCCGGTATCGCAGCTGGTGTACGCCGTATTGAGGCACTTACCGGCAAAGCAGTTATCGAATACTACAGAAAGCAGGAAGAGCTTCTCCATGAGGCCGCAAAAGCATTAAAGGCCAATACAGCCGAGGTTGTAGAAAAGATCAGCCACCTGCAGGCTGAGGTAAAGGCTCTTCAGAGCGAAAATGAATCCCTCAAGAGCAAAGCTGCCCAGAGTGCACTTGGCGATGTCATGGATAAAGTCGTTGAAGTAAACAGCGTAAAACTCCTTGCAGCCAAAGTTGAGGGCGTTGACATGAACGGTCTCAGAGACCTGGGTGATAAACTGAAAGAGCAGCTTGGCGAAGGTGTTGTCCTTCTTGCAGCAGTAAACGACGGCAAGGTTAATCTTCTTGCAATGGCAACGGATGCAGCTCAGAAAGCAGGCGCTCATGCAGGAAACCTGATCAAAGCCGTGGCAGCGATCGTTGGCGGTGGCGGCGGCGGACGTCCGAACATGGCACAGGCCGGCGGAAAGAATCCGGAAAAGGCTCAGGAAGCTATGGACGCAGCAGCAGGAATCCTTGAAAAACAGCTCACAAAATAACAAAGTTGCGCGTGATTTACAGTTTTGACATTTTTTTCATAAAAATCGAAAAAGATGTTGACGAAAGCACTTGTTATGCTATATAATAACACTCGTGCAAGAAAAATACCCAGACAGTTGTATTTTAGCACAATCTACAACTGGAGGGAGGTTAGGTGTGAGTCTATGTCAAACGTTATCGTAAAAGAGAACGAGACTTTAGATAGCGCTCTTCGCAGATTCAAGAGAAGCTGTGCTAAGGCGGGAATCCAGCAGGAAATCCGTAAGAGAGAGCATTACGAGAAGCCAAGCGTTCGTCGTAAGAAAAAATCTGAAGCCGCAAGAAAACGTAAATATAATTAATTGTGCGCAAAAATCCCTGGCTATATGGTCAGGGATTTTTAATTAAATAGAAACAGGAACGTTTGACGAAGGAAAGAAATATGAATTTGTTTATTAAACTGATTATCAAACCATTGCGATCGCTCCTTAAATTATTATTTAATCGAATTTTTTATGTAGCTCTGGCTCTTGTTGTGCAGCTGGCATGGCTGCTGATCGCCCTTTTCCGGATTATGGAATACTCCAGATGGGTGACGATTGGAATGCAGGCCATAGGTTTTCTGGTTGTTCTGTGGATCGTAAATAAAAAGATCAATCCATCCTATAAGCTCGCCTGGACGATGCTGATCCTTATTTTTCCGGTATTTGGTGTTTCCCTGTACCTTCTTTTCGGTAAATCAAGGATCGGTACTGTGATGGAACAGCATTATCAGAATCTTATTGCTGAAACTGCAGAATACCTGGAAGTCTCAGAACTCACAAGAAAACGTTTAAACGAAGACGACCGTTCCATGAGGATCCAGTCGGATTATATCTGGCAGTATTCCAGATATCCGGTTCACGAGAATACCACAGCAGAGTATTTTCAGGTAGGAGATGATATGTTTCCGGTTCTGGTGCATGAACTGGAGCAGGCAAAGCATTTTATTTTTATCGAATATTTCATCATAAATGACGGGGTAATGTGGCAGACGATCCTTAATATCCTTGAAAAAAAGGCTAAAGAAGGAGTGGATGTCCGATTGATCTATGACGGCTTCGGCTGCCTTACCACATTGCCGTACAAGTATGATCAGGAGATGCGCCAGCGGGGGATCAAATGCGAAGTATTCAACCGATTCCGTCCGATTCTTAATATTATCCAGAATAACCGTGACCACCGTAAGATCTGTGTGATCGATGGCTGGACCGGTTTTACCGGCGGCATCAACCTGGCTGACGAATATATCAATCAGCGAAAACGGTTTGGCCACTGGAAGGATACAGCCGTTATGCTGAAAGGAGAAGGCGTCTGGAATATGACAGCTATGTTCCTGTATATGTGGGGAATCGTTACCAGAACAGATACTTCTCTTGATTTCGGAAATTATGTTCCGCACAGGTGGCACCCCAACGAATTTCCGGGAAGCGGTTATGTCCAGCCATTCTGCGATTCCCCCCTGGACGATGAGATCGTAGGAGAGAACGTTTATCTTAATATTATCAATCGTGCCAAAAACTATGTTTATATCTGCACGCCATATCTGATCATAGATAATGAGATGATGACCGCCCTGTGCCTCGCTGCAAAAAGCGGTGTAGATGTCCGGATCATGACACCAGGCATCCCGGACAAAAAAATGGTCTTCCTGCTGACACAGTCTTATTATAAACAGCTTCTGGAAGCAGGTGTAAAGATCTACGAATACCAGCCGGGATTTTTACATGCAAAATCTTTTGTCTGTGATGACAAAGTAGGCGTCGTAGGAACCATAAATCTGGATTACCGAAGCCTTTATCTGCATTTTGAAGATGGTGTCTGGATGTATAAGAATGATGTGATCCTGGACATCCGGGATGATTTTACAGAAACCCTGGAGTACTGTGATCCCATTGATCTGGCATTCTGCCAGAAGAGAAATATTGTGGTACGTGCCATTCAGAACGTACTGAGAGTTTTTGCACCGCTATTATAAAAACTCTTTGACAGACAACTGTAAATTCTGTATGATATACCAGACGGGAGTTAAACGCTCCCGTCTGATATTGTCTAACGAAGAATTATTTATAGATACATATGAAATTTTAGTTATTGGAGGAATTGATTTGAGCCAGAACAAAGAAACAGAGATCCAGCTTCAGTACATCGAAAAATGTAAAGAGCTTCTTGCCAAAAACAGTACGAAACGTCCCACCTTCCACATCCAGAATGAAGGATGCCAGATGAACTCCATCCAGACAGAGTCTATTGCGGCCATCATGGAAAAAATGGGATATGAAATGGTAGATACCGAGGATGCTGATGCAGTTGTATTTAACACCTGTACAGTCCGGGAAAATGCCAATCAGAAGATCTATGGACATCTTGGACATTTAAAGAGCATCAAACGGAATCACCCGGATATGAAGATCGTACTGTTCGGATGTATGATGCAGGAGCATCACGTAGTAGAAAAGATCCGTAAGGATTATAAATATGTAAATCTTGTATTCGGAACCCATAATATCCACAAATTCCCGGAGCTTTTTTACCGGACGCTGCAGACCGACGACCAGATCATTGATATCTGGAAGGAATCCGATGAAATCGTAGAGGGCATGCCAACTTCCCGCAAATACTCCTTCAAAACAGGAGTCAGCGTAATGTTTGGCTGCAATAACTTCTGCAGCTACTGCATCGTTCCTTATGTCCGCGGCCGCGAAAAGAGCCGCGAGCCACAGGCCATCATCCGCGAAATCGAGGAACTGGTCGCAGATGGCGTTACTGAGATCATGCTTCTTGGTCAGAATGTAAACTCCTACGGAAAAACTCTGGAAACACCGGTAACCTTTGCAGAACTTCTGAAAGAAGTGGAAAAGATCGAAGGGCTAAAGCGTATCCGTTTTATGACTTCCCATCCGAAGGACCTGTCCGATGAGCTGATCCAGACCATGGCAGAGAGCCAGAAGATCTGTCACCATCTGCATCTTCCGCTGCAGTCCGGAAGCAGCAGAGTCTTAAAGGAAATGAACCGCCGTTACGACAAGGAGAAATATCTGGAGCTGGTAGATAAGATCCGTAAGGCGATCCCGGATATTTCGCTGACAACAGATATCATGGTCGGATTTCCAGGAGAAACAGAAGAAGATTTCCAGGAAACACTGGATGTTGTAAGAAAGGCAAATTACGATACTGCCTTCACATTTATTTATTCCAAACGAAGCGGAACCCCTGCAGCCGGCATGGAAAATCAGGTGCCGGAGGATGTGGTAAAAGACCGTTTCAGCCGTCTTCTTACCCTGGTACAGGAAAAGGGCCGGGAGAATTCCTCCCGTTTCCAGGGAACCATTCAGGAAATCCTGGTAGAAGATGAAAACCGGGAGAAGGGTACTCTTACTGGCCGTACCCAGCATAATCTTCTGGTTCATTTCCCGGGAGAAAAAGATCTCATCGGCAAATATGTAAAAGTAAGCCTAGATACCTGCAAGGGATTCTATTATTTCGGACATATCGTGGAAGAGTAGAATTATAGCCAAGTCCTCACCCACTGCTTATTGCTTTTCGCAACCCCGTGGGGGACTTAACTGATTCGGCTAATTATAAGTTTATATTGCCCGCTCATTACCATTATCGGATGAGCGGGCTTTTTTATTATAAAAATACTGTTTCTATTGACAAATACCCCATGAGGGTATATATATATTCCATATATAGAGGATACCCCATAAGGGTATTTATGAGAAAGGAGAGACAGCCTATGTCTGAAAAGAAAGTCTGTCCCTGCTGCTGTGAAAAACACACTGCACGTTCAGAAGAGAAGAAAAAAAAGCTGATCAACCGTCTGAAACGTATTGAAGGCCAGATCAGAGGCATTATAGGAATGATGGAGAATGATGCCTACTGTAATGATATCCTGATCCAGTCCGCTGCAGTCAATGCTGCAGTGAATGCGTTCAACAAAGAGCTGCTTGCCAGCCACATCCGCACCTGCGTTGCCCGGGATATCCGGGAAGGTAAGGATGAGACCATTGATGAGCTGGTAGCAACCCTCCAGAAGCTTATGAAATAAAGGGACAAACTGGATTTTAGGAGGTACTGAAAGAAAATGGAACAATATAATGTAACTGGTATGAGCTGCGCTGCCTGCTCTGCCCGTGTGGAAAAAGCCGTATCAAAAGTTCCGGGGGTGAATAGCTGTTCCGTCAGTCTTCTGACCAACTCCATGGGAGTTGAAGGAATCGCTTCATCCGGTGAGATCATTGCCGCAGTGGAAGCCGCCGGATATGGTGCATCCTTAAAGGGCGGAGCTGCCGGAGCGAAGATTTCCATGTCTGCGGCAGAAGAAGCGCTGGAAGATCATGAAACTCCGATCCTAAAGAAACGTCTTATCACATCCGTGGGATTTTTGCTGGTGCTGATGTATTTCTCCATGGGGCACATGATGTGGGGATGGCCACTGCCGAAATGGTTTGACGGCAATCACGTAGCCATGGGACTGGTACAGCTGCTCCTGGCTGGTATCATCATGGTGATCAACCAGAAGTTTTTCATCAACGGATTTAAGAGTCTGTGGCACCGTTCCCCCAATATGGATACTCTGGTAGCTCTTGGCTCTATGGCATCCTTCCTGTGGAGTGTCTATGCCCTGTTTGCCATGACAAGAGCGCAGGTAGATGGAGATTCTGCTGCAGTTATGAATTACATGATGGATTTTTATTTTGAATCTGCAGCCATGATCCTGACATTGATCACCGTAGGAAAAATGCTGGAAGCCCGTTCCAAAGGAAAGACTACCGATGCCCTGAAAAGCCTTATGAAGCTTGCGCCAAAAACTGCGGTTGTAGTACGAAACGGAAAGGAACTTACCGTTCCAATAGAGCAGGTTCAGAAAGGAGAAACCTTTGTCGTCCGCCCGGGAGAGAATATTCCGGTGGACGGAGTGATCCTGGAAGGAACCACCGCAGTCAATGAATCCGCACTGACCGGCGAGAGTATCCCGGTTGATAAAGAAACCGGAGATATGGTTTCTGCGGCAACCGTGAACCAATCCGGATTTATCAAATGCGAAGCGACCAGAGTAGGAGAGGATACCACCCTTTCCCAGATCATCAAGATGGTCAGTGATGCGGCAGCCACCAAGGCACCGATCGCAAAGATCGCAGACCGTGTTTCCGGCGTGTTTGTACCGGCAGTGATCACAATCGCAGTGATCACAACAATCATCTGGCTTCTTGCAGGACAGACCTTCGGTTATGCTCTGGCAAGGGGGATTTCCGTTCTGGTCATCAGCTGCCCCTGCGCACTTGGCCTTGCAACACCGGTTGCCATTATGGTCGGCAACGGTATGGGTGCCAAAAACGGAATCCTTTTCAAAACAGCTGTTTCCCTGGAGGAAGCAGGAAAAGTCCAGATCGTCGCACTGGATAAAACCGGAACCATTACAAGCGGTCAGCCGGAGGTAACAGATATTCTCCCGGCTGAGGGAGTTACAGAAACAGAGCTTCTCTCTCTGGCCTGTGCACTGGAGAAAAAAAGTGAACATCCACTGGCAAAGGCAGTTCTAAAAAAAGCCGAGGAAGAGAACCTTGCCACAGTTGAAGTAACCGGCTTCCAGGCACTTCCGGGAAACGGACTTTCCGCTATACTTGGAAGTGACAAACTGACAGGCGGAAGCATGAAATTTATCAGCAGCCAGACAAAGGTTTCCGCAGACCTTAACAGGAGAGCCGAGCAGCTTGCAGAGCAGGGAAAAACGCCCCTTCTTTTCACACGAAACGGTAAACTTCTGGGAATCATCGCAGTTGCGGATGTGATCAAGGAAGACAGTCCCCGTGCAGTAAAAGAGCTTCAGAACATGGGAATCCGTGTAGTTATGCTTACCGGTGACAATGAGCGTACCGCAAAAGCCATCGGAGCTCAGGCAGGAGTTGACGATGTGATCGCAGGAGTTCTTCCGGATGGAAAAGAAAGTGTGATCCGCGTTCTGAAGGAGCAGGGAAAGGTTGCCATGGTCGGTGACGGTATCAACGACGCGCCGGCACTTACAAGAGCCGATATCGGAATTGCCATCGGTGCAGGAACAGATATTGCCATTGATGCGGCAGATATCGTTCTGATGAAGAGCCAGTTAAGCGATGTTCCAGCGGCAGTACGTTTAAGCCGTGCCACACTTCGGAATATCCATGAGAATCTTTTCTGGGCATTTTTCTACAATATAATCGGCATTCCCCTTGCAGCAGGTGTCTGGATCCCGCTTTTCGGATGGACCTTGAATCCGATGTTCGGAGCTGCGGCCATGAGTCTTTCCAGCTTCTGTGTTGTAACAAATGCGCTGCGTCTGAATCTGTTTCAGGTCCACAATGCAGACAAAGACAAAACGATCAAAAATCCGGTAACATTACACATCAGTCATGATGAAAATATAAAAGAAGAAAAGGAGAACAAAACAATGGTAAAGGTAACGGTCAATGTAGAAGGAATGATGTGCGGACACTGTGAGGCACACGTAAACAAAGCCATCCAGGCAGCTTTCGGAGCAGAAGACGTAGTTTCTTCCCACGAGAACGGAACAACTGTATTCTCTGTACCTGAGAAGGTTGACGAGGCAAAGGTTGAAGAAGTGATCAAGGAAGCCGGTTACGAGTTTAAGGGAATCACCCAGGAATAAACCGGATTTTTAAACCACATATTTGCCAAATGGCCAAAAGAAACAGTTCTGCAAAAGCGGAGCTGTTTCTTTTGTCTCATACAGAAAAAATTTTCCACTTCTATAAATCCGGCTAATATCTTTATAGTTTATTCTGAAAAAGCAGGATTATCCGCCAAATTGGTTTTTATTTTCAATTCTCTTATGCTATACTGATAGCGATTATGGATATAGGAACGATAACAGAAATCGTTAACATCATAGTAGTAGAGAGGAGCGCATTATGAGCGGATTTTTTGGAGTAGCATCGAATGATGACTGTGTACTGGAGCTTTTTTACGGAGTGGATTACCATTCTCATCTGGGAACACGCCGCGGAGGTATGGCTGTTTACGGAGAACATGGATTTGACCGTGCCATCCACAACATTGAGAACACGCCTTTCCGTACAAAATTTGACGGAGATGTGGGTTCCATGAAGGGAAATATGGGAATCGGATGTATTTCTGATTATGAGCCTCAGCCCCTTCTGTTCAGTTCCAGGATCGGCAGCTTTGCCCTCACTTTTGTGGGAAAGATCAATAATTACGATGAACTTCTGCAGCAGCTGTATGATACGACCAAGGTACATTTTCAGGAGATGACCAATGGAACAGTCAATGTGACCGAACTGATCGCTGCACTGATCTGTGAAAAGGACAACTTTGTGGAAGGTATCCAGTACGTACAGGGACTAATCGACGGCTCCATGACTTTGCTCCTTATGACAAAAGACGGAATTTATGCAGCCCGTGACAAGATGGGCAGAACTCCTGTGGAAATTGGCCGCAAAGAAGGGTCATACTGTATTTCCTTTGAAAGTCATGCCTATATCAACCTTGGATACGAAGATTATAAAGAACTTGGCCCCGGAGAGATCGTATTCGTAACAGCAGACGAAGTCAAAACTCTGGTTGAGCCCGGAAAGAAAATGAAGATCTGTTCCTTCCTCTGGGTTTACTACGGATATCCGACAGCCTCTTATGAAGGTGTAAATGTAGAGGAGATGCGCTACCGCTGTGGAAGCATGCTTGCAAAGAGAGACGGCGATTCCGTGCACCCGGACATTGTAGCCGGTGTTCCGGATTCCGGCATTGCCCATGCCATCGGATACGCCAATGAATCCGGCATTCCTTACGCAAGACCATTCATTAAATATACACCAACCTGGCCCAGATCTTTTATGCCGACCAATCAGAACCAGCGTAACCTTATTGCCAAAATGAAACTGATCCCGGTACGTGCGCTGATCAAGGATAAAAAACTTCTTCTCATAGACGATTCCATCGTACGTGGCACCCAGCTTCGCGAGACAACCGAATTTCTGTACCGCAGCGGAGCCAAAGAGGTTCATGTCCGTCCTGCCTGCCCGCCAATCATGTACGGCTGCAAATATTTAAACTTCTCACGTTCCAAATCTGAGATGGAGCTGATCACTCGTCAGGTGATCGAGAAGAGAGAAGGCCCCAACTGTCCGCAGGAAGTTCTGGATGAATATGCAGATCCACATACAGAGAAATACGAGCAGATGGTACAGGATATCTGCGAGATGCAGAATTTTACAACTCTCCGTTATCACAGACTGGATGATCTTCTGGAATCCATTGGGATCGATCCTTGTAATATATGCACATATTGTTTTAACGGTAAAGAATAAAAAATGTTTTGAAAATAGAGCTGCTGTTTCAGATGAGCCTCCTTAACTCCCGGTTGCATTTTGGATATCTGCGGCTTATAATAAATGCGGATATATCTTTTGTGATATATCCGCGTTTTTTATATCAGTTTTTTATGTCATGGGAAATTATTTCGTAATGTTCCAATGACAGAGTATCACAAAAAAATTTTCAGGAGCATAAACATGATTTTTCCTATAAAAGCCGTGATATTTGATGCAGACGGCGTCCTTCTGGATTCGCTCTCTGTTTGGAAGGAGCTTGGAAAACGATATATTACAGATCTGGGATATCAGCCGGTTGCGGAAATGGACGAAATCCTTTTTCCCATGAGTATGGAGCAGGGAGCGGACTGGCTGAAAAACAGGTTTACTCTTGCGTATTCCGAAGAAAAGATCGTGATGGATCTGAAATCCCGGATCCGTAAATACTATTTTGAAGAGGTCCCGGCAAAATCAGGTGCCAGAGAACTTCTTCAATGCCTTGCAGAACAGAAAATCCCGGCTGCGGTGGCAACCTCAAGCCCCAGGGAACATATCTGCCGGGCGCTGGAAAGAAACGGACTTCTTTCCTTTTTTGATAAAATCTATACCACCAGTGAGATCGGAGAAAGCAAACATTCTCCGAAGGTCTATCTTACAGCTGCAGAAGCACTGGGAACGGAGCCATCCCGGACGCTGGTTGTGGAGGATTCTCTCTACGCGTTGCAGACTGCCGGAAATGCAGGATTTCTGACTGCCGGTATTTATGACGCATTAGGAGAACCGGATCAGGAACAGCTGAAAAAGGATGCCTATATCTACTGTCGGGATCTGACAGAGTTACAGAACCATATATTCACAGAAAACGGAGGAAACCAAAGATGAAAACAGCATTAACCATCGCAGGCAGCGATTCCAGCGGAGGAGCCGGGATCCAGGCCGATATTAAAACCATGATGGCAAACGGAGTATACGCCATGAGTGCCATCACCGCGCTGACTGCCCAGAACACCACCGGTGTCACAGCCATCCAGAATGCAACCGCAGAGTTCCTGGGTCAGGAGCTGGACTGTATTTTTACGGATATCTTTCCGGATGCAGTAAAGATCGGAATGGTTTCCGAAAGTGATCTGATCCATATGATCGCAGGAAAGCTCCGACAGTATCGGGCAAAAAATATCGTGGTGGACCCGGTTATGGTTGCCACAAGCGGTGCAAGACTGATCAGTGAGGAGGCGGTGGATGTTCTGAAGGAAGAACTGTTTCCTCTTGCAGATCTTCTCACCCCGAATATCCCGGAAACCGAGGTGCTTACCGGACGGAAGATCAAAAACGCCGATGATATGATCGAAGCTGCAAAACAGGTTTCCGAGCAGTATCACTGTGCAGTTCTCTGCAAGGGCGGACATAAGCTCAATGATGCCAATGATCTTCTCTATGTGAATGGAACATATCAGTGGTTTGAGGGAAAAAGGATCGACAATCCCAATACCCACGGAACAGGATGTACTCTTTCCTCGGCCATCACTTCCAACCTTGCAAAGGGATTTTCCATGGTGGAATCTGTAAACCGTGCCAAGGACTATATTTCCGGAGCCCTTGCTGCCATGCTGGATCTGGGAAAAGGAAGCGGCCCTATGGATCATGGCTTTGCGATAAAGAACAGTTATACAGAGGAGGCATAAGATTATGACAGTTACAGAACGGATCACAGCTCTTCGAAAACAAATGAAGGAAAAGGGAATCGATGCTTATCTGGTTCCGACCGATGATTTTCATGGTTCTGAGTATGTTGGGGATTATTTTAAATGCAGAAAATACATCACCGGATTTACCGGTTCTGCCGGAACTGCCGTGATCATGCAGGACATGGCCGGACTCTGGACAGACGGAAGATATTTTATCCAGGCTGCACAGCAGTTAGAGGGAACTCCGGTTACTCTGTTTAAGATGGGAGAACCGGACGTACCAACGATCCACAAATTCCTGGAAGAAAATCTGAAAGAGGGAATGTGTCTCGGCTTCGATGGCCGTACCGTAAGCGCAGAAGAAGCAGAGACGCTAGAAAGAATCCTTCAGAAAAAACAGGTACATTTTTCTGTAAATGAGGATCTCATCGGAAATATCTGGGATGATCGTCCGGCACTTTCCTGTGAACCGGTAATGGAATTATCCGAAAAATGGGCCGGAAGATCCAGAGCAGACAAGATCCGTGAGATCCGCAGCAAACTGAAAGAGAAGGGCGCAGACCTCTTTATCCTCACTTCCCTTGATGACATTGCATGGCTTTTAAATATCCGCGGAAATGATATCCACTGCTGCCCGGTAGTTCTTTCCTATCTTGTGCTGGATGACAGTGAGCTCCGTCTTTTTGTCAATGAAAAAGCCTTTTCGGATTCTGTTAAGGAAGCACTTTCCAAAGACGGTATTGCCATTTATCCATATGATGATATTTACACCTATGTACAGACGATTCCCGAAGAGAAAAAGGTATTTCTTTCCAGAAGCAATGTAAACAGCCGGCTGGTCAGCAGTATTCCAAAGACGGTAACGATCCTGGACGGTGAAAATCTGACCCTTCTCCCAAAAGCCATCAAAAATGAAACCGAAGTCCGGAATGAAAAGACAGCCCATATTAAAGATGGCGTTGCAATGGTGAAGTTTATCCACTGGCTGAAGAAGAATGTGGGAATGAAGGAGATCACCGAGCTTTCCGCTGCTGATAAGCTCTATGAATTCCGTTCCGCACAGGAGAATTTTCAGGGAAACAGCTTTGATCCCATCATTGCCTACGGTGCACATGGAGCCATTGTCCATTACAGTGCTACAGAAGAAACCAATATTCCACTTGAGCCAAAAGGGCTGGTTCTGATGGATACAGGCGGACATTATCTGGAGGGCACTACTGATATCACCCGCACCGTTGTACTTGGCCCGGTTACTGAAAAAGAAAAAAAATATTTCACAGCAGTACTCCGTGGACACCTGAACCTGGCAGCAGCAAAATTCCGTTACGGCTGTACCGGCCTGAATCTGGATGCCCTGGCTAGAGGACCTCTCTGGGCTATGGGAGAGGATTACAACCACGGAACCGGCCATGGCGTAGGTTATCTTCTCAATGTACACGAAGGACCGCAGAGCTTCCGCTGGAAAAGCCCTGCTGAGCTTCCGGCTCCTGTTCTGGAAGAAGGGATGATCACCTCCGATGAACCGGGATATTATGCGGAAAATGAATTCGGCATCCGTCACGAAAATCTTGTAGTTTGCAAAAAAGCCGAAAAAACATCCTACGGCCAGTTTATGAAATTTGAGCCACTGACTCTGGTCCCATTTGATCTGGAAGGTATCGATCCGGAACAGATGGAAGCAGGAGAGCGCAAATTGCTCAATCAGTATCATGCCCTTGTATACGAAAAGATTTCTCCGTATCTGAATGAAGAAGAGCAATCCTGGTTAAAAAAAGCCACACAGGAAATATAACCCGGAATTCACCTTAATATTTCCTTCCGACAGATACCATAAGAAACGCAAAACCATTTCAGGGATAAGAATAAATCCAACCAGGGAGGTACTTAGCGCCTATGAAAACAGAAAATAGAATTGATCACTACATCGATCTCCACGCACATCTGGACGGCTGCATTACAACAGAGATAGCCAGAAAACTTGCCGCATTGCAGCAGATCACGCTTCCGGCTGCCACAGATGAAGAGCTTCTTTCTCTCCTTTCTGTGCCGGATACCTGCGAAAATCTCAATGATTTTCTGAAATGCTTTGACCTGCCTCTTTCTCTTCTTCAGACAGAAGAGGCATTGGAAGAGGCTGTTTATCTTATTCTTTCTGAAATGAAGGAAGACGGTGTGATCTACGCAGAACTTCGTTTTGCCCCACAGCTCCATACACAGAAGGAAATGACTCAGGAAACAGCGATCCATGCTGCATTACGTGGTCTGAAAAGAACTCCCATCCCCGGTAATCTGATCTTATGCTGTATGCGCGGTGATCTTAACCAGAAAGAAAATCTGGAAACTCTGGAGCTGGCAAAAAAATATCTTGTTGAAGATGGTGGCGTGGTTGCTATCGATCTTGCAGGAGCCGAGGCACTCTTTCCAACAGAAAATTACGAGGCGCTTTTTGCAAAAGCAAGAGAATATCAGGTTCCATTTACCATCCATGCAGGCGAGGCCGGAAATGCAGAGGATGTAAAAACAGCTGTCCATATGGGGGCAGTCAGGATCGGTCATGGTGTGAGGATCGCGGGAAATAAGGAAGTGATACAGCTTGTAAAGGATAAGGGGGTTTTTCTGGAAATGTGCCCTACAAGCAATCGCCAGACAAAAGCTATGGAAGAAATGTCTGCTTATCCGCTGAAAACATTTCTCGAAATGGGACTTAAGGTAACCTTAAATACCGATGATCCGGCGATCGAAAGAACAACCCTTTCCCGGGAATTCCGATATATGGAATCTCTGTTAGATCTTACCCAGGAGCAGAAAAGGCTGTTGCTTCTGAATTCTGTGGAGGCAGCCTTTACTTCCAGGAACAGAAAATGGAAACTGAAAGAACAGCTTCTTTTCTGAACTGTATGAAAACTATCAGGCGAAAGGATAGCCCTGGACACCAATTTTGAACTGGAGCATGAAGATATGAGCCGTTTTTTTATTTCCGGGAATGGCACTGCACTGTCGCATGTATTGGAATGATCATAAAGAATAAACAGGACATCCGGATAGAAAATTTCTCATTACCCCATCTTGAACCCAAAATCCTTTTATGATAGAATTGAAAAATTATGTTGAGACGATACGAATTAACCGATGAAGAATGGATCCGTATAGCTTCATTACTGCCGCCTGAAAATTCTGGAAAACAGGGATGCCCACAAAAATGCAGCCGGACAATTCTGAATGGAATTGTTTGGATTGCTCGTAGCGGAGCTCCATGGCGAGACCTTCCAGAACGTTATGGCTCCTGGCAAACGGTTTATTCCCGTTTCCGTAAATGGATTGAAGACGGCACCCTTGATAATATTTTTCGTGTTTTGAGCTTAGAAGCCGAATTAACAGAACTGTCAATGGACGCTTCTATCGTCAAAGCTCATCAGCATAGTGCTGGAGCAAAAAAAGGGGGCCTCCAAACGAAATCGGACACAGCCGTGGTGGAGCCAGCACAAAAATCCATGCAGTTGTAGATGCATACGGTTATCCGGTTTATTTTATGATCCGTGAAGGGCAGCGTAACGATATCAATTACGCAATCCCTTTGCTGGATCATGTCAATCTAGGAAATGAGAGTACAGCTAATTGAATGAATCGAAAGGCTGTACTTTTATTTTAACTATAAAAGTTCTGGACAGCTACACTATCTGTAAATTATAACATATTATGCATCAGCTGCGATACAGGTATTTCCACAACAGTTACAAAAAGATGGTGAACCGGACTGAATCCACCATCTTTTTTCTTTATCTTCTGTTATTAATAACCTCTCTCGCCATATCTGCAAGTTCTCCGGCAGATAATTTTCCATCTATTTGCAGCAAATCATACTGGATGCCATCCTTATTCCAGTTAACGCTTTGAACCTGACTGACTTCAATCTGAGAAGCACTGTCATTGTAACTGAATATAACTTTTCCACTGGACTGGTCTTTTTTATCTTGTTCTGTCAATTCGTAATCATTTGATACCACTTTATTTATATAATGTACATAATACAAATTTGTTCCATTTACAGTGGCAATAATATCACCTGACGGAGTAAGTTTTGAGTTAAATTTCTGCTGTTCAAACGATACAACATCTCCATTCTTCTGATAATCAAAGGACACAGATTTAAAATTCTCAATTACATTTGCATTGCCATCCTTAAAACTGTTTTTTATAATATTGCCCTCTTTGAAGCAGTACCCGTTCTCAAAGGTATCAATCAATACCGGTCTATACCCAATATCCTTTGTAATCTGTTCTGACGTTGGAAGAGATGTATAATCAGCACGTGATGCAGATGAACCTGTCCACATTGAAATCTTTCCTGTTGCTGCCATAGCAGTAACTCCAATTGTAAGTGTTGCAGCTATCAACAAAGGTAATATTTTCTTTTTTGATCTCATAGTCGTTTGCTTCCTTTCTGTATCTGCGAAGTCAAGTTTTGCATAAACTCTCTGTCTGACATTCTCTGTATCAATATCAAGAGCATTGAGGGAAGCATCTGCCTGTTTTTGTATTCCCAATTCTTTAAGCAAATTTTTTCTTCTCATAATTTTTCCTCCGCATCCGATAACATTTTTCTGAGTTTTCTTTTTCCTCTTGAAAGTCTGGTCTTAACTGTAGAAATATTAAGTCCCATTGCTTTTGAAATATCCTTGATTTTTTCATCAAATTTATACCGCCTTACAAAAATCTCGCTGTCAGGTTCGCCAAGGCTCATAACTGTTTCCCATACATAATTATTGTGAAAATTCTCTTCCATGAAATTTTTGCCATCTGACAGCTCAATATCTTCAAGAGATGTATGGTCCATCTTTCTGTTTATCCGTTTCAGAGCAAAATTCCGGGCAACAGCAGCAAGATATGACCGTAATGTACCTTTCTGCAAATCTATCCTCCCGGTATTCTTCCAAAGTACAACAAACACATCTGCCACAATTTCTTCAATATCCTCTTTCGGCAGTGAATTGCCGGCCATATGATACAAAACAGTACTCAAATACGGCGTATAAATTCGGATTGCTTCATCTATTGAATTTTTTTCTCTGTTCCTGAGACGCTGCAAAAGTTCTTCTTCATCTGTCATATCAATCCTACTTTCTTTTTAATATTTTCAAAAATTAAAAGCTTTTAACCTTTACATTCTTATATATCTTGTCAAAGCGTAAAAAGTTTCAATTTTAGAAAATTATGATATTGATACACCACTTTACAACTTTTTTATAAAAAAATATCGTACAGGATTTCCTGATGTATAATGAATTTGGCATAAAACATTACAAAGGAAAGTGACCCTGTACGGCAAAAACATTATACAGCGAAAAAACACTGATAGGCAGACTTCAGCAATATTTTTTGATCTATTTTGAAACTTTTTCTGTTCCGACAGCAAATACCTTATTTCTGCTGATATTATCTATACTGAGCCGCACACAACGGTTCCAACTATCTGAATGGACACTGCTTTGTGAGAGTCATGCTCTGCGTACCTGTCTGGAATGGGGATAAAGTATCTCATCTTTCATTGCACATATACAGAGAAACTGGGTGAGAAAACAGTAAAAGCATATCGGATTGATCTAAGCAGTGTTTGGTTTTGGTCGCCTGTGAAAAGCAAGACAAAGAGAAGCTTGAGGAATATATTACGGAATTACATAAAAAATACAAACATAAACAGAACAGCGATTAAAAAAAGTAGATATTTCGTTGGCAATGGAAGAGGCAACGGAAAAAAATACTTTTATGAGAACCGATTTCCTTTCCGATGCATCTAATTAGTGTAAAAGTAAACATGAGTAGTAATCCAGCTGGACAAAAGGAGAAGACAAAGTTATGACAAAAGATGTATTTATTAAGGAGGTTCGGGATGCAGAAGCCATGCTGTATCATATATCAAAGTCCATTCTGAAGAATGACTCTGATTGTGGGGATGCTGTGCAGGAAACAATTCTTAAGGCATATGAAAAACTTCCCACTTTAAAGAAAGAAAAATATTTCCGAACATGGATCACAAGGATATTGATCAATGAATGCAAAGGGATTCTTCGGAAAAGAAAAAATGTTATTCCATATGAAGAATATATGGACAATATGAAAATGACTGAGGAGGACAGATACAGTCATTTGTATATGGCGATTATGGAACTTCCGGAGAATCTGAGGGTTTTGGTAACATTGTATTATTTAGAAGGATTTTCCTTGAAAGAGATCAGTGAGGCTCTGGATATTCCGGAAGGAACGATCAAAAGCAGACTTTCACGTGCAAGAGAGTTTTTGAAGGTGCAGTTATCCGAAGAAGAGAAAAGACCGGCAACTGGGAAAAACAACAAGCAATTAAAGAGAATAACAGGAAAGGGGAAAATGTCATGTTAGAGAAGAAATGGAATAATATCGCACCGGAAGTACCACAGGATTTTCATAATAAATTTGAAGATACACTAAAACAGATTGAACAGGCGGATTCAGTTGATAAAAAATACAAAAGAAAAAAAATCAGTGGACGATTATTGATTGCAGCAGCAGTAATCTGTACTGGTATGGCTGTTACTGTGGCTGCAAAAGAGTTCTTTAAATGGAATGATTACCTGGTGAAAAGACTGGATCCATCGGAGGAACAGCAGGAGACACTGCAGGAATCAACTTATATTCAGAATATAGACCAGTCTGTAACACAAAATGGTGTGACGGTTACCCTGACAGATTCTATTCAGGATCAGGGATTCCTGTATGCTTTTTTTGAAGTGAAAACAGAGGACAGTATTTCTATGACTGATCATACTTCTTTTGAGGAGATGACACATTTTAAGATCGATGGAAAAGAAGTATATGCAGTGGACGATAACAGATTTGGAAGTTTCAATACTGGGGTAGGACAGGATGTGTTACTGAAAACAGATCAAAATTCTACACATCTTAAATATTTTAACGCCTGTATATCTTATGACGGTGATTATGATCTGAGTAATAAAACAGTAGAAATCACATTAAAGAATCTTACGGAGGAAGGAGATTATGATACGACTGTTATTACAGATGGAACATGGGATTTTAAATGGACTCTGGGTGCAGTAAAGCCTCCGACAACTCTGGAAGTGAACCGGAAATGTGATTTTGGAGGTTATGAAATCACAGTGAAAAAAATGGAAGTAACGCCCCTTTTATGGTCATTATATCTTGATTATGATGAAGCTATGAAGGTGTATGAAGATGAAAAAAACAAATTTGAGTACGCAGGTACGGACTATGGCATGGATCTTTATGCCAGAACTAGTATTGACCAGGTGCGTTATAAAGATGGAACGGTTTTAACACTTGATAGGACCATGGGAGGCATCGCTGGCGGTGGAGAAAAACAGGATAAGGAAAACGGTGTCCTGATCATCAGAAACAGCTTCCCGCAACTGGTTGATGTAGATAACCTGCAGGCGGTACATTTTGGGAACATTGACCAGTGGCTTGAAGTGCGGGGATAAAAGTTTTTTCGGTGATACAGAAAAATCCTCCCATAATTAGATAATGAGAAAATACAAAAAGAACCGATACAAGGTCTTTGCAAGACTGATATCGGTTCTTTTTGGCTAAGTCTGCCAAGCCCATTACCTTTAGGTAATGGGTAGTTGACTAAATATAGGTAACCATACAGTCGGAAAAATGGCTCTGTAACAAAAGACCGTTTTTCCGGCTTTTCATTTTATCAGCAGTGAGGCATTCACACCGTTTGAAAATCTGTAAGAACTGAGTCATTGGGGTATGTCATGACGGGTAATCAAATATATGACATAGATTCTGCAATTGTAGAAAATAAGATTGACTTTTTGATTCTATAGATGTAGAATTAGAAAAGATTTCTACATCTGTAGAAAAACAGGGAGAACACAAGCTGAGGCGCAGACTCACAGACCACTATGATTACGATGTGACCATGTGGGATTCAATTGTGGTAAAAAAGTTGCTGCAGCGTATAAACTACATCAAATAGATACGGAGGATAAAATGTGCGGAATCTGTGGATTTACAGGTTACAGACAGGATCAGAAGACAGTAATTGAAAGGATGATGAAAGCCATTGAGCATAGGGGTCCGGATAGTGAGGGTTCTTTTTGCAGGGAGAAGATTACGCTGGGTTTTCGAAGACTTAGTATTATTGATTTAGAAGATGGGCAGCAGCCTATGGAAAGTGCGGACGGAAACCTTCATATTGTTTTTAATGGAGAGATCTATGATTATAAGGAACTGCGGGCAGAACTTGAGGCTTTCGGCATTTCTTTCTGTACTCATTCTGACACGGAGGTTCTGATAAATACTATTCAGCAGTATGGGGAGAAGGCACTGGATAAACTCAGGGGAATGTTTGGGTTTGCTGTATGGAATGAACAGGAGCAGAGTTTGATGCTTGCAAGGGATTTCTTTGGAATTAAGCCTGTGTACTATGCCGAAATAGATGGGCACTTTGTATTTGCTTCTGAAATTAAGAGTATCCTTGCATTTCCCGGCTATGAAAGGAAAGTAAATCAGAAGGCTCTGGAGCAGTATTTGTCATTTCAATATTCTCCTCTGGAAGAGACCTTCTTTAAGGGAATTTATAAACTGATGCCTGGACATATGCTTTTATATAAAAACGGAAGCTATGAAATAAAGACTTATTTCAAACCAAAGCTTACACCAGGTCAGTGGGACTATAAGACGAATGTGGCGCAGCTGCGGAGCCAGCTTTCCGAGATTCTAAAGGATTCAGTGAAGCATCATATGTTAAGTGATGTGGAAGTCGGCGCGTTTTTATCCGGGGGAGTGGATTCCGGTTATCTGGCTTCTTCCTCTGGTGCAGATCAGGCATTTACAGTGGGATTCGATGAGGGAGACCGATATAGTGAAGTAAACAAAGCTGCCAAAGTGGCAGAAAAAGCAGGTTTGAAACACCATGTGAAAATCATATCCAAGCAGGAATTCTGGGATGCCCTTCCAGATGTTATGTATCATATGGATGAGCCCCTTGCTGATGCTTCTGCCGTTGCACTCTACTTTCTCTCAAAAGAGGCTGCAGGTCATGTCAAGGTTGTTCTTTCCGGAGAAGGAGCAGACGAGCTTTTCGGTGGATATAATATTTACAGAGAACCGGAATCATTGAAAAAAATTGACTGGATTCCATTTGGTGTCAGACGTGTAATTGGAAAACTGGCTGCAAAGCTGCCGGATGTGAAGGGACGAGATTTCCTTATCCGTGCAGGAATGAAAGTGGAAGAACGTTTCATCGGAAATGCATATATTTACCGTGAAAAAGAGAAAGCGCAGATTTTGAAAAATAAAGTAACAGGACCTTCCACACAGGAATATTTAAGACCATTTTTTGAACAACTTGAGTCAGAAAACAGAGGATCACTTCAAGACATGGAAAAAATGCAGTCTGTAGATCTGAGCTACTGGCTTCCTGGCGATATTTTGCAGAAAGCAGATAAAATGAGCATGGCACATTCATTGGAAGTCAGGGTACCATTTCTGGATAAAGAAGTTTTTGACTTTGCAGCAAAGCTTCCGAAGGAAGCCAAGATTGCAGCGGGTACAACCAAATATATTTTCCGTAAAGCTGTTTCAGAATTTCTTCCACAGGAAACCGATGAACGTAGGAAACTTGGTTTTCCAATTCCAATCCGTGTGTGGCTGCGGCAGGATGACTGGTATCAGAGGGTAAAGGAGTTATTTACCTCGAAAGAAGCAGAAGAGTTTTTTCATACAGATAAGCTTCTTTTACTTCTGAAAGAGCACAAAGAGAAAAAGGCAGATAACAGCCGTAAAATCTGGACAGTTTTGACATTCCTTATCTGGTATGATAGATTTTTTGCTACATGTTCGAAGTGAGAGAGTTGGTTATGAGACGGTAAAAATATAAATATACGAAAAATCCGTTGACAATGGTATTTGGGGCTTTTATGATAAAACTCTATTTGTTTGTATAGAAACTTTCGGATTATTGGAGGAAGAGTTTAAGGAGTATGTGGGTGGAAATCTGAAAGATTTTACGGTTTTGGATGCTTTCGACTCATTGTTCTTAAATGGAAAGGCAAATCAGGAAGCGCAGAATCCATCTAAATATCTTTTGTACCAGGATCCAATGGCTGGCACTTTTGATCGGGAGGTGGTGGAGAGCGGCGTTGGCACAGGTGCCTACTATGAGAAATTAAAGAAGATGATGGAAATCTGCCAGGAGAATTCCCCGGAATATGCTGCTCTATTTGCCTATTATGAAAAACTTACAACGGACAGTTATTTAGAATGTCTGATAAAAACTATGGTTTTTACGGCTACCATTTTTATAGAACTAGTGTGTGGATTTAGCATGACAGATATAAAACCATTTTATATTACAATATTATTGCAGGCAATTAACAATATGTATGATGCTGGGTGTTCGATTGCAAAGAAAAAACAGGTATTTCAAGTGAATTTATTGCAGGGAATTACGTTTTTGCTTGCATTGATTGATTTGATTTCAGCAGTTTGCTTCCTTGGAAATCCACAATTGCAGTCTGTGGCATCTAGTAAAGGAGTTATATTACTATCCTGTATATTTGTTGGATTTATTCTTTTGTTACTTTACAGAGAAACATTTGTTCATCTTAGCATAATTTACAGAAGAGAAAAATATAGTGCAGGTAGTAGTGTAAGAAATGTGATCGAACCAAAAGACCTTGGGATGCAGTCCGATTGTGACGATGCATGTAACTGGGATGATAAGGAGAATATTTATGATTGAAGCTGTAGCAGTACTTCTTTTTTTTATAGTTGCAGGAACTCTATGGGGGATAATAGAAACTTTTAAATATAGGAAATTTTTTTCAAGAGACTGTGAAAACGGACAAATCTCCACTATTAAAGCGGACCGAATAAAGCGACGTGGATCCTGGCGGATTTTTGGTGACCGTATTCTAGATGAAAAATCGTTTCTGGTAATGAGGGAAAAGGAGTCAAAGTTAAAAATTCATTAATTCAATAGCGGGGTATTTTAAATGGCTGAACAAAATGTTTTTAATCTAATGCAAAACGATGAGATTGGACTGTTGTGGAAAAAGATATATCAATTACATCAAAAAACCAAAATTTATCTACTTACAGCCGAAGAAATATCAGAAAATGGGGATGCATTGATTCAGCCATTAAAAGAGCACCGGGATGCATATGATCATATTGTAAGGATTTTTGCAAGCACAACCAAAAAAGTGCCGGAAGGATACGATTACTATTCTTATATCAAAGGAAACCTTGAGAAAGCATATGGACATGAATATCGTGCTTTTTTTGATACGGCAGACTGGCTTGCATACAATCTGCGGCATAATTTAAGAGAGCGCATAAATGCGATTCCATATAATAAAAGAAATCAATTAATCCCAAATTGCAAAGAAACAATCAAATTATTGAACCAATACCCATTTGAAATTTCTAATCTACGAAATGACAAGGATATATAAAGTACAAAACTACAGAACAAGAAAATATTTTATAACAGCAGTTGCAGCCGGTATCTCATGATATATAAAATGAGAATATCGGCTGCTTTTCATTATTTTTACCCCTAAAAGGTAACCTTCTGAAAACCAAAACTGTAGTTTGGATCTCAACTGAAAAAATTAAATTTTTTTGTTACCATCCACTATTTTTTACGATATATAATATGAATGGAAATTTTTTTATTCAAAAAGGCGCCTTATCTGTTACTGGTCAGATTATGGACAGTGACTTTTATCTTAAAGAAACCCGGAGGACAACCTGTAAATGAATGATGATGAAATTATAAACCTGTTTTTGAAAAGAGATGAGAATGGAATTATAGAATTGAGTACTAAGTATCATCCCTATTGCTACAAGATTGCCTGGAATTTATTGGCGAATAGAGAAGATGCCGAGGAATGTCTGAATGATACCTGGTTTTCGGTATGGTCACAGATTCCTCCTACGCATCCTTCTGTATTGGCACACTTTTGCGGTCGGATTACAAGAAATCTTAGTATTGACCGCTTAAGGAAAAAGTTTGCAGGCAAGCGCCCGGATGTTCATATGGCAGATGTTATGGAGGAAATGGAGCAGCTAAATGTAACTTATACCGTGGAAGAACAGCTGGCGGAAAAAGAACTGATGGAAACCATAAATCGTTTTTTGGAAGAAATGTCTCCAAAGGACAGAAATATTTTTGTACGAAGATACTGGTTTTTAGATCCTGTTTCTGCAATATCCAAAAGGCATCATATGTCAGCGGGAAGCGTGAAAATGAATTTATACAGAAACCGGAAAAAGCTGTTGAAACTGTTGGAAAAAGAAGGAGGACGCATATGAAAAAGTTTGATTTTTCAAAAGAATTTGGTAATATTGATCCGAAATATATAGAGGAAGCAGAGCGGGAATGGAGTGAAAAAAAGGAAAACCGGAGACCAAAAGGGTGGAGCAAAGCAGCAGCTGCCTGTGTGATCGTCACCTTGGGTTCTGTTATCTTTTCTAATCCACATATCCAGGCTGCAATAAAAAATATTACATTGTCCATAGGAGAAACCCTTGGTTTCCCAAAAGGCATTGAATCTTATACGGAAGTGTTGAATACCTCTAAGGAAGACAAAGGAATTACTGTAACATTAAAAGAAGTTGTTCTGGATAATGGGGTTCTGTTAACAAAGGTGCATGCAGAAAAAACATCTTCCGGGCAAAAGGACACGGATGATGTCCAGGATGACTGGACCTTTGCCAATACACAGCTTGACATTGATTATCAGAAAACTACAATAAATGGACAGAAAATTGAAGAATACGAAAGCGGACACCTTCTGCCATATTCGGACGAAGATTTGCTAAATACTGGACTGGATGAAAATGTCTATGATGCTGTTCTGGAATCCCGGTTTTCCCTTGATGGTGATTTGGGAGAAAATCCAGAAGTACATTTGGTACTCGGTGCCTATCAAAATGAAAATCTTGGCGAAGATTATTTCGCAGAGTTTGAGTTTGATTTTTCTATTCCCCATGAGGAGCTTATGAAACAGACAGTTCATAAAAAGCTGGAAGATGTTTCTGTTAAAACAGAAGAAGGAACCGTAAAATTAACAGACTTTTCCATGAATAAACTGCAAAGTATAATTAAGGCAGAAATTCCGGAAGAACTTGAGGAAAAGCTGTATAATGGTAATGAGATGATGCTTATGGGGACAGACAGTAAAGGAAATCAGGTACAGTATGAACTGCGCAGTAATTCGGCAGCAGATGGTAAAACTCAATGGAGTTTTAAAACCAGTTTCTGGGGCATGTATCAGCTGGATTCTGACGGTCCGGTTCTTTTGCTCCCGGATATTGACAGCGATTATCTGGAATTACAGCTTTATACCAGAGAACCTTACATGGCTGCTGCAGACACTGTCTGGGGTGATGACGATTTTGTAGAAATTGGTGAGACTACAGAAGAGGTAGAAGAAGTTCCAGAGGATACTTTGGAGGGAGAAAATCCGTCAGATGCAGAGGATCAGGTTGAAACTCAAATTATCGGAGGGGCAGATGCTCCCACAGAAGTAAGGCTTCAAGACGATACAGACCAGAAAGAAAATACCGACGCAGCAGATAAAACGGATGAAGATTACGGAACCGAAGAAAGCGCATATTATGATGGAGCTACAGGTGAAATCACTGCAGAATCTGGTTGGACACCTGTCGGGGATAAAATAAGGATTCAGATTAGGTAGAGAAACGTGAATCTGTTTTCAAAAATCCCATGTCAAAGAAGCTTTGCATACCTGTTTTTTTCGCTGTAAAAGGTAAATTGCTTTTCATTTGGCAGAAATTTTTATATAATCCAGGTGAGAAAGCAAAACCGATTGGAAGAACAGGAGCAGAGCAATATGAACATTGGAACGCAGATATTAAAAATACGAAAAGAAAAGGGACTGACCCAGGAGGAATTTGGAAAAATATTTCATGTTACCAGACAGACTGTGTCTAATTGGGAAAATGAAAAGAGCTATCCGGATCTGCAGATTCTCATAGACATCAGCAACCGTTTTGATATTTCTCTCGATGTCTTAATAAAGGAAGATGTCAAAATGGTAAAAACCATGGATAAAGAAAGAGTGCTTGGATCATTGAAACGGGAAAAGTCTGTTATTGACTTTTTTACAGGTGCAGGAACTGGAATTGTAATCACCTGCCTGTTTTCGGCTGATACAATGGTCAGAACGGTTACCATTGTATTAGGCGTGATCATGATCGGAATTGGCTGGTACCGGGAAGCAAAATATGACAAAAGATTGTTCAGATATATGAATAATGAAGAACGGTGAGGTGGAGAGCATGAAAATCTGGCGTGAACTGTTAGGCTATGTGAAATTGCTTGTAATAGTAGTGGCGATTACCCTGGTTATCAATAATGTTGTTTTGATTAACGCAAAAATCCCTTCACCCTCCATGGAAAAAACACTTATGGTGAAAGACCGCCTTTTCGGCTTTCGGCTTGCGTATGGAATTAATCTTGATCTGTTCGGTTATGAAATTTCTGAAAAGTTCAAGGACCCGGAGCGATTTGATATTGTAATATTCAAATACCCAGATGATGAAAGTCGTCTTTTTATCAAAAGAGTGATCGGACTGCCGGGAGAAGTAGTGGAAATTAAGGATGGGAAAGTTTACATTGATGGTTCACCCACTCCATTGGATGACTCTTTCATTCCGGAGAAAATGATTGGAAGTTATGGTCCATATACAGTTCCGGAAAACAGTTATTTCATGCTTGGTGACAACCGGAATAATTCGAAGGATTCACGTTCATGGAAAAACAAATTCGTACGATTTGACCAGCTTGTGGGGAAAGCTGTTATAAGATACTATCCATCTTTCAAGTGGTTAGGATAATAAGAAACGCGAATATCAGTGGCTTATTAAGCACTGGAATATTCGCGTTTTTTATTTGATAATGGAAGTCGATTTTTGTCCTGTCTTGTGTATCCCAAAAGTGCCTGTTTTACAGGCTTTCCGGGGTATCAGTCCTTTTGTCTGGTATTGTAAAGCAGTGTCAGATTTGTCGTAAATGTCGTAAATTTGTGGTCAAAAAATGATGAGAAATGGAGAGTGCTAACAAAATGAAACTAACGTATACGAATGTAAATGGATATCTGCTTCCAGATCTTACTTATAAATCCGGTGAGCAGATGGATCAACTTGGCAAGTATGGTTTTCTTCGCAGAGATTATCTGAAAAACCATCGAAATTCAACCTATCAGGTGATGCTTCTGCAGGATACGATTGGAAAGCATCTTCTGGAAGTGGACAAGTATTTCCTATTATGTATTTAAGAAATTCTATTTTCTTTATGAAATCTTCAAAATTTGCAGTTATCCTTTTAGCATAATCAAAAGAAAGGATAGTGTAAAATATGAGTATAATCTTGAAAACAACAAATCTCTGTAAATCATTCAGCAGGCAGACAGTTGTAAATAACATATCGCTGAATATTGAAAAAAATTCCGTCTATGGATTGTTGGGACCAAACGGAGCTGGAAAGTCCACAACACTTAAAATGATAACAGGCATATTGAAACCGACATCTGGAAGCATTGAGTTTGACGGCCACGCTTGGCACCGAAAAGATTTGAATGACATAGGAACCTTAATCGAAACCCCGCCTCTTTATGAGAACCTGACTGCATTTGAAAATTTAAAAGTGAGGACGGAGCTTCTCGGCTTACCGGATAAACGCTGTCATGAAGCGCTTGATATTGTCGGCCTTACGAATACCGGAAAGAAACGGGCAGGACAATTTTCTCTTGGCATGAAACAGCGGTTGGGAATTGCGATTGCAATTTTAAACAATCCCCGCCTGCTGATTTTAGACGAACCTACAAACGGCCTCGATCCTGTTGGTATAGAAGAACTCCGTGAATTGATTTGTTCCTTTCCCTCTAAAGGAATTACGGTAATTCTTTCCAGCCACATTCTTACAGAGGTACAGCAGATTGCTGACCATATCGGCATTATCTCGGAGGGTGTCTTGGGGTATGAAGGTGTTTTACATGCTGAAGAAAATCTCGAAAAATTATTCATGGATATTGTGAAAAAAAACAGAAAGGAAATGTAAGAATATGAAATACCTTAAATCAGAACATTTAAAATTCAGAAGAACCTTTTTCAATAAATTATTGATAATTGCCCCATTGATTACAGCAGTTTTTGCTTGGCTGATGGCTGGATTTACTGGATTCCAGTATATGTCCTTGTATTGGTGGTATTCCTTTTTACTTCCGGGAACAATTACAGTTCTTTGCTATTTGTCCAATCAAAAAGAAATACGTGCAGATAAATACTATTCTGTATATTCTATGTCTATCAATCTGAAAAAATTTTGGATTAGTAAAAATCTGATTCTGATTGAAAAAATGATATTTGCGGCTTTTATATTGGCATTGTTGGTATGTGTTAGCAATATTATCTCCCCGTCAACCGTTATTTTCACACCGGGACAATCCTTTATAGGCAGTGTTGCTATTATGATAGCTTCTATATGGCAGATTCCGCTTTGCTTATTCTTGATTTTTAAAATAGGATTGTTTATGCCGCTTGCAGTAAATACTGCCTTTGGAATTTTTCTTCCCGGCTTTTTTGGAACTACCTCCTTATGGTGGCTGTGTCCATATTGTTGGGCTCCAAAGCTGGCGGAATCACTAATGGGAATTGGTATCAATGGAACATTGAATGACACTCCTAACGTTTCCATATTACCTGTTGCATTATCTTTAATTTTATCATTCATACTTTTTTTCGTACTTACTTATCTGGGTGCAGGTAATTTTAGCAGACAGGAGGCAAAATAGAATGACACTATATAGGGCAATTCGTTCAGAATTGGTAAAATTGCGCCACACACCACTATTACCAATTCATATATTCGTACCGATAGCAGGTGCAATCCTTTTTACAAGCTATTTTGGTTTATACAGTTTCAGACCAGACTACAATAAATATAAGCTGATTTTTGAGATTACAGCTACGTTTTTTCCAATTCTTATCAGCATAATTACCGGGTTAAATACGTTTATGGAAGATCACGCCGCACATTCACAGTCGATTCTATCCGTTCCAAACAGGATAACCATTTTCTGCGGAAAGTTTCTTGTCCTTTTTGGTGGAGGCGTTCTTTCACTGATTAGTTTGGTGCTATTATTTTCTATACTGGTAGCAATACAAGGACTTATTCCACATACACCCTATGTCATGCTGTTAGAAACAATAATAGTCCTTGCCTTTGGAAATATTATACTTTACATTTTTCATTTATTTATTGGCTTTAAGTTTGGACTTGGGCCGTCATTGTTTTTAGGTGTATTTGAAAGCCTACAGGTAATTATGTACAGTAATATTGTCTTAGCGGGAGTTTGGAAGTATATCCCTTTCGCTTGGGCGATTGATTTAAGCCGTTATGTGTTAGACGATAAACTATCCCTACACAAAAATGAGGTTTTTATAATGGGACTTATTACAATAATTGCTTTTATTGCAATGACTTTTTGGATTTCACAATGGGAAGGAAAACGATGATTAAGAAAATGATTTTACTGGTTGTTGCTATTCTGCTGATGGGAGCAAGTATGACTGGCTGTTCTGTTTTGGAAAAGGGAATTGATGAATATTCCAAAGACAAAGAAGAATGTGTGCTGAATACGGATAATGTGACACAGTTTACCTACAAGGGAGACAGCTTCACCATTCTTGATGATACGCTGTCAAATTCAGAACTTGGAGAATGGGTTGGCTATATCAGAAAACTTGCGGTCATAGATTCAAACGGGAAAATCCTGCTTCAACAGGATACAGAAAAGGCCACTTTTAAAACTTTAGCTGATATTGCTGATTCAAAACCAGACGCCGCCTATATCATTCCATTTTTAAATGTCTATACGGTCAAAGATGGAAATACGCAGGAGCTTATTGTTGACGTAAACGGAGGCTACCACAAAGCTATTCTTAATAGATTTGTTACGGACAAAGATACTATTTTTCGATACAATCAGAAAACAGAGGCAACAGCAGAAGGAGAATTTACAATAAATACGCAAAATTGTACACAGTTGCTATGCGGGGATAAAGTTTATCAGATAACAGATGAAACCGTTCCCTATGAAAATATTGGAGAATATATTGATATAATTGCTGAATCCTATACATTTGATAATGATACAAAATTACAAATTCCCAAAGAGGAACTATATCATATTGATTGGAGCGGAAAAGAGAAGAGCTCACAAAAACGAGAGCAGTGGACAATAGGCGGTATATATGAAATCTTGGACAAAGATAGAACTAATTCCATGGCAGTAGAAGTAAATTCTGAATACCGGGTGGCAAAATGTCAGTAAAATTTGCAAAATAATATGATGGTGCTACAATAGTACCGGAGTGAAAGGAGGTGCATTTTATGGCAAATATCCTTGCTATAGATGATGAAATTCCTATTTTGGAATTGATAAAAAATGGATTGCAGAAAGACGGACACACCGTTTCCACATATCCATCTGTTTCACAGATTCCCTTAGAGTACTTAAACCGATATGATTTGATAATGCTTGACATTATGATGCCTGACACAGACGGCTTTACATTCTGTAAAAAAATACGCTCCCTTGTGGATTGCCCCATACTATTTCTTACTGCTAAAACATTGGAGAACGATATCACTTTTGGCTTGGGAATTGGAGCTGATGACTATTTGACAAAGCCCTTCCGTATAGTTGAATTGCGGGCACGTGTAAACGCCCATCTGCGGCGGGAAACAAGAGAAAAACACAGCACAATCGTTTTTGAACATATTAAGGTCGATTTATCCGCAAAAGAAATCCGGGTTGATGACTGCCCGGTTCCCTTTACAAAGAGTGAATATTTAATTTGTGAATATCTTGCTAATAACAAAGGACAGGTTTTTTCTAAAGAACAGATTTATGAGGCTGTATTCAGTATTGACGGAGACAGCGATAACTCAACAATTTCTACTCACATTAAAAATGTACGGGCAAAGTTTAATAAGATGGGGGTACAGCCAATCATTACAGTTTGGGGGATAGGTTACAAATGGGAACAAAGATAGCGACATTAAGGACAGCTTTTATAAAATACCTTGTTATGCTGATAGGCGGTCTGGCATTATCCGTAATCACTCCTTTTCTTATATTTACGATATTTGCTAGTTTGGGGATTGTTAATTATGCTAATCAAAGTGAAGAATTTGTGAAAACAATAGCTCCTGTTCTTGCTTCAACACCTGATTTGGCAGATGTAACAGAAAATATGCCCCCCGGGTGTGATTACCTTTTACTGGATAAATCATACACAATACTGGAAACCTCCTTAAAAAATGATGATGTAAAATCAGCATTAAGATATGCGACCGATGGTGTTAATACTGCAAATAACGGAAAGCAGTTTCTGCTGATTACAAGGGATAAAGAATTGATTGTTTTACAATACTATATTGGTTCACGTTTTATAAACCCATGGTTGAACAAATATTTTCCTTCACCGGAAATGATACTTTACTCTCTAATTGCTCTGAATTGCGTGTTTGTATGTATACTATTAACCATTCGTTTTTCAAGGCGTCTACAAAAACAATTAGTGCCTATTATGAACGCGACCGAAGAAATTTCATCACAAAATCTTGATTTTGAAATAGGCCATTCTAATATTAAAGAATTTGAAGATGTTCTGCTTTCTTTCTCTAAAATGCGGGATGATCTGAAAATGTCTTTAGAGAAGCAATGGCACGCGGAACAATTACAGAGAGAACAGATTGCAACATTAGCCCACGATTTGAAAACACCTTTGACAGTTATTCAAGGAAATATTGATTTGATAAATGAAACGGAACTTGATGACGAACAACGTCTATATGCAGATTATATCACTGAAAGCTCCAGTCAAATAAGCATTTATATTAAGACGCTGATTGATATTTCCCGGACTGTTGCCGGGTATCAGCTTCATTTGGAAGAAATTGATATTTCTGGTTACATGGGACAGATTGAAGCACAGGCAAACTCTTTATGCCTTGCAAAAGGAATTTGTCTGCACATGGAAAAGGAAGTTGACTTGGGTATATTCAAAACGGATAAACTTCTGTTAGAACGGGCAATTATGAATGTGATAAGCAACGCCGTAGACTATTCTCCACCACTGGGAACAATTTATGTAACAACACAAAAGGTAGACCATTTTTTACACATATCCATAACAGACGAGGGAACCGGCTTCACATCAGAAGCTATGCACCATGCACAAGAACAATTTTTTATGGGCGATAAAAGCAGAACTTCTAATATGCACTTTGGTATGGGACTTTATATCACAAACAGCATTATCAAACAACATGACGGGCAACTTATTTTAAGCAATTCTAAAAAGACTGGTGGTGCGCAGGTAATAATTAAAATTCCATATTAAGAAATTAGAGGGCGATACTGCGGTATCGCTCATTATTTTTTCAAATCTTTATAAAATCTACAAATTTTCCATATAGTATATAAGTAAAGAATATAACTTCATTCTGCCGCACAACGGCAAAGAAAAAAAGCCATCGTAACGCAGATACATTTTCGCGTGCTTTTGAAGCGGTGGCTTTGATTTTTAGAGCAGATGCTTCTTTTTGTGCTTATTTTTAGCAACGACGACCCGGACACAGAACAGCGGCATTTAGGAGGATTGACGCCATGTCTGCGTTATCCTTGTTTTGCTGATATGTATGATAACCCTCTTCTATCCTATAAAAAACTTGCAGGAAATCGCTCTATCGTAGAACGATTAAGAGAGTATGAATATTAAAGTAATGGATCCGGATATTGCACCAAGGTATAAAAAGTATATTCTATATTGGGCATAATTTAAGTTTCGCTAAGTTTCACTTATATAGGTGTTTGAGGAAAATTTAATAGAAAAAACATAAAAAAAGCACTGATCATATCAAAAATCACGGGAAAACCAGTGAAGTTTTATAAGGCAGATATTCTGGACAGAGATGCTCTAAATGATATTTTTGACAAAGAAACTATTGAGTCCTGCATCCATTTTGCAGGTTTGAAGGCAGTTGGAGAATCTGTGGTTAAGCTCTGGGAGTATTATGAAAATAACATAGCAGGCACTTTAACTCTGATTGATGTAATGAGAAAACATAATGTGAAAAATATTATTTTCTCTTCCTCAGCAACTGTATATGGAGATCCGGCACAGATTCCGATTACAGAAGAATGCCCAAAGGGACAGTGTACGAACCCATACGGCTGGACCAAATCCATGTTGGAGCAGGTACTTACCGATATCCAGAAAGCAGATCCAGAATGGAATGTTATGCTTCTTCGTTACTTTAATCCAATTGGAGAGAACCCAAATGGCATTCCAAATAACCTTATGCCATATATTACACAGGTAGCAGTTGGTAAGCTGAAGGAACTTGGTGTATTTGGAAATGATTATGATACTCCGGATGGAACTGGTGTAAGAGATTATATTCATGTTGTGGACCTGGCAAAGGGTCATGTAAAAGCACTTAAGAAAATCGAAGAAAATCCAGGGCTTGCGATTTACAATCTGGGAACCGGAATGGGCTGTAGTGTTCTTGATATTGTGAAGAATTTTGAAGCTGCAACTGGTGTGAAAATTCCATATGTGATCAAACCTCGCCGAGCAGGAGATATTGCAACTTGTTATTGTGATGCATCTAAGGCAGAAAAAGAGCTTGGCTGGAAAGCAGAAAACGGTATCCGTGAGATGTGTGAAGATTTCTGGAGATGGCAGTCTAATAATCCGCAGGGATATGAAGAATAGGATGTATATTTAAAATAAGAGAGCTGTAAGATGCAGCCCTCTTATTTTTTTGGATCCAAAAGAGGCAGAAGAATTTTTTTATATAGAGGAACTGCTTCGGCTTCTGAAAGACCATAAAGAGAAAAAGGAAGATAACAGCCGTAAAATCTGGATGGTTTTGTCATTCCTTATCTGGTACGATAAATTCTTTGTTACATATTCGAAGTAAGCGAGTTGATCACGAGGTGAGTAACATTGCTTTCATCGTACACTCACATACCTATGGCTTGTATCCGGAGAAAATCAAAGGTAGCACAATTCATGCGATCACGATTTACGAGAAAAATCAATAGTCATATAGTAAAAAATATGTTAGAATGAAGCAAGCAACAAATAAGGAGAGTGGAAAAGCATGATAAATAAAGAGGTTTATTTAAAAACTATAGCTTAAAATTTAGCACTATTAAGTCGGGAAGTGTCTATTTTAAATGCAGTAAATCTCTATGATATTAACATCATTGCGGAAGACTTCTTTCCTGGGTTGTTGAATCTTATCTATGGTTATGAATTGAAAAATGCAAATCATTTGGAAAAAAATGCTCCAGCAATTGATTTGATTGATCGGAAGAATAGGATAGCAGTTCAGGTTACATCAGACAATAGTAGTACAAAAATCAGGCATACGATAGCGGAATTTAATAAAAATCAAGCGTATCATTTATATGACAGATTGGTTGTACTAATTTTGACGCAGAAGAAAAAATATTCTTCTGATTTTGATACACAGGGGCTGTTTTCTTTCGAAAAGACAAGAGATATTTGGGACGTTGAAAAGTTAATAAAAGATATTCGTGAATTAGAGACAGTGCAAATAAAAAAAATTAGCGATTATCTGTCAGAAGAATTGTGTAACAAATATTATTCTGTGAGAGAAACACAGGCGGGAGAAGTGGACACAATCATAGATTTGATAGAGTATATTTCACAAAATAGAAAAGTAAACAAGGATCGTAAAACAACGGTGGATCCAGAGTATAAAATATATAAAAGATTTAAGAATTTTACGGATAAATTAATTACGGAGTATACGACGCTTTATACAATTTATGGAGAGGCGTTGAATATTGTGAATGAAGCACTAATGGAAAAAAATATGACCGTTCTGCGATAAAATTCTATCTTGTCAATGAAATGATTAAATGTAGGGTATTTCCAAACGAAGGGAGTGAGTATGATGCTGACAAGTAGCAATGCACTAAAATCTTCTGCAATGTATATTGGTTATCTCATACTCAAAGAGATACAAAAGCGAGATGCAGAAAAGATTTCAATATATGATGTGTCCAAAGCATTAAAAAAAGCCGGAATCACAAGTAGCAGGCAATTGATCTTAGGGCTTTCTTTTTTATACTCTGTTGATATTGTTGAGTTTGAGGAGGCGAACATATGGGTAAAGAAATAAATCGTATTCGTCTCAATCGACTTTATTCTGAAAATAATATTTTTGAAGAAATTACTTTTCATGATGGAGTTAATATTATATTAGGCGAGAAGTACGATGACAGATCTGTAAAAGGCCGAAAGACAAATGGTGTTGGAAAATCCATGAGTATTGAATTTTTGGATTTTTGTTTTCTGAATGATTATGAAAAATCCAGAATTGTAAAAATACCAAAAGAAGTTTTCCCAGTAGAAGAAAATGTAATCCTGGATTTAGATATAGGGCAGGAAACAGTCACCATAAAAAGAAACCGCAAACAAGCAGATAAACCTATACTTATCAGGGCGGGGAAAACAGTTTCCTTTGATAAAATTCAGGATGCAAGAGATTATCTGACTGGAATTATTTTTTCGAAATTAAATGGTAAAAAAGTGCCTAGTTTTAGAAATCTTTTTTCAATCTTGATGAGGGATGAACGTTCAGAGTTTACAGATATAATAAAATGTCATGACCTGACAAAAAAGATCCCGGACGATCTAAGTGCTCATTTATATTTGCTGGGATTTTCTCTGGAAGCTTATAAGAATACAATTGAAACCATCAGGGAAATTGAGGCAGTTAGTACTGTCCTTACGAAAGAAAAAAAAGAACTGACGCAGGACGGGAAAAAGAAAATTTCAGATGTCAGAGCGGAGCTCAATGCATTGGAAGATGAATTGCAAAAATTGGAGGATGCGATTGAAAGCTTTAAAACGAATGAGAGCTTTAATGCTATGGAAGCGGATCTAATTGAATTGGAGGATTTACTGGACCAATTGAGAAAACGGCAAAAGGCTTTGCGTTATGATTATGAAAAAATTAGAAAAATGCCAAAACCGGAACAAATTGATGACAGAGAAATTAAAAAAATCATTGATGACTTTACTGATACTATTTTGCAAATCCATGAATTTATTATGGGAAATAAGGAATGTTCGTTTAGCATCCAGACAATTGATAAAGCTCGCAGAAAAACACCAGTCGAATTGACTCTTCGCATTTATGATGATGGAAGTCATAGTGTAGATAGAACAAAGGTGTTCATTTATGATATGGCATTATTATTTAATCAATATACGAGAGATAGGCATCCGCTGTTTTTAGTGCATGATAATATTTTTGATGTGGATCAGGATACACTTGTTCAATGTTTGAATTATCTTTATAAACAAGAAGAACAATATCAGGATTTTCAATATATTCTTACGCTAAACCGCGATAAGATTGAAAGTGAAGAGCAGAGAAAACTAATCCAAATGAATATTGACGAGCATCAAGTGGCCGTTTTTACGAAGAAAAAGAAGTTTTTGGGACGGGATTATCAGGAAAAATAATAAAAAATGTGCTATATGACATTTGATTATAAAATAGCAGATAATAAAGTTCACTCTTGAACCGGAACATCAATGATTTTCGAGTAAATTTGTGATACTGTTCATGTATCCTTTCTACTGTTGGAATTTTCTGTAAAAATAATCATACGAAAAGAAGGATAAAATGAAATAGGATTAATCTAGTTGTAGAAAACTGATTAATCCTATTTTGACTTTTTTATATAAGAAAAACTCAAGTTTGCGGCTCAAAAACTTTGATTATCCATACAGATTTCTTTGCCTCAGAGTGCAAAACCCAGTGTATATTAAAAGTTTGAATGTTGGTGAATGGTTGGATTGGATGCCAGAGTTACTATGAGCTGGAAACTGCCATAAAAAGGCACTAATGTTAGCTTGACAGATGTAGAGATAATCATATACAGAATCCTATCAACTTCATCTGGATGATGGTAACTCAATCTGCACATTATATGAAATGATATACAGAAAGAGAGTTAAAGATGAGTAAAATATTACTTTTAGAAGATGATTTAAGCCTTATCAATGGATTATCCTTTGTTTTCAAAAAGCAGGGATTTGAACTGAGTATTGCCAGAACGCTCAAAGAGGCAGAGGGGATGTGGAAAGATGGAAAATATGATTTGCTGATCTTGGATGTATCTCTGCCGGACGGTTGTGGCTTTGAATTTTGCAAAAAAGTTCGGCTTACATCAAAGGTGCCGATTATTTTTCTGACGGCTTCGGACGAAGAAACAAGCATCATTATGGGGTTGGATATTGGCGGTGATGACTATATTACAAAACCGTTCAAACTGGGAGTTTTTGTTTCAAGGATTAATGCCTTACTTCGTCGCGCAAATTCTTTTCAGGCAATGGATACGGAATTGCAGTCGAATGGTATCAAAGTTCTTTTGCTGCAAGGACAGGTTTTTAAGAATGGAGTACTTTTGGATTTAACTGCTGTGGAATATAAGCTGCTTTGTTTGTTTATGCGAAATCCGAATATGGTACTGACGAAGGAGCAAATTTTGGATAGGCTATGGGACTGCGATGGAAATTATATCGACAGTAGTACCCTTACAGTCTATATGCGTCGGCTTCGTATGAAAATTGAGGATAATCCGAGCGAACCGCAAATGCTCCGGACTGTTCGAGGCATGGGTTATAAATGGAACATTACCGTATGAGGTACAGAATGAAAATACTTGCAAATAAAGAAATCAAAAATCTATTTCTTTCGCTCTCGCTGATTTTAGGATGCACATTTCTCTTAGCTGAGTTTTTTTTATGGCTGTCTTGTCACCGACTTTCCCTGTCAATGCTAATCCTTCTACTATTGGCTAATAGTGCTGTATGTGCAGTCTGCTTTGTATATTTTAATCGGCAAAATCAGATCATGGAGCAGGCAATATCGCAGATCAATGCGTATCTTGATGGTGATCGCAGTGCTCGTATTGAATGTGATGATGAGGGCGAATTGTACCGCCTTTTTCATTCCATCAATTCTTTAGCAGCAGTATTAAATGCTCATGCAGATAACGAGTTGCGAGAGAAGGAGTTTTTGAAAAATACAATCTCCGACATTTCGCACCAACTGAAAACGCCACTGGCAGCTTTGAATATTTATAACGGACTACTTCGGGATGAGGATATAGAGGTGTCCTCTGTGAAAGAATTTGCTGATCTGTCCGAGCAGGAGCTTGATCGTATTGAAGTTTTGGTGCAAAACCTTCTCAAAATCACAAAGTTGGATGCTGGTTCTATTGCATTTGAAAAGGAAATAGAAAATGTGGCGGATATGATGCAGGATTTGGAGCTACACTTTGCGTATCGTGCCAAACAGGAACAGAAAGAGATCGTCTTATCTGGTGCAGATGATATTTCCCTTTTCTGTGACCGTGATTGGTTGAGCGAAGCGATTGGCAATATTGTGAAAAATGCGATGGATCATACAGAAAAGGGCGATACCATTCACATCAAATGGAAGGTACTGCCCTCTGCTGTTCAAATCACAGTAAAAGATAACGGGTGCGGGATTCATCCAGAAGACCTATACCATATCTTTAAGAGGTTTTATCGCAGCCGCTTTTCAAAGGATATACAGGGGATTGGGCTTGGCCTGCCGTTGGCAAAAGCAATTATCGAAGCTCATGGGGGTCTGATAGAAGTAGAAAGCGAATTAGGACTTGGAACGAGTTTTATAATGAATTTCCCAATTCCTACAAAATTGTAGGCTGGTTGTAGGGTTACAGTAATATTGAGGTGCTATTCTTTCCATTGTAGACAGAGAACGAAAGTCCACCCGTTTACGACAGCAAAATTATTGAGAAAGAGGTGTTTGCACTATGAACTTGTTAGAAGTCAAAAATATTTGTAAAACCTATGGCAACGGGGAAACCGCAGTCAAGGCTTTGAAAGATGTTAGCTTTTCTGTTCCCAAAGGGGAGTATGTGGCAATCGTTGGAGAATCCGGTTCTGGCAAAAGTACACTGCTGAACATGATCGGCGCCTTGGATACGCCTACGTCAGGCAAGGTGCTGATTGATGGCAAGGACATTTTTTGCATGAACGACAAGAAATTAACTGTGTTTCGGCGTAGGAATATCGGCTTTATCTTTCAGGCGTTCAACCTTGTGCCGGAGCTGACCGTGGAGCAGAATATCATCTTCCCTGTGTTGCTGGACTACCAGAAACCGGACAAAAAGTATCTGGAAGAACTATTGGCGGTGCTGAATCTGAAAGAGCGCCGAAATCACCTGCCGAGTCAGCTTTCCGGTGGTCAACAACAAAGAGTGGCGATTGGACGTGCATTGATTACCCGCCCTTCTCTGATTCTGGCGGATGAGCCGACGGGAAATCTGGATTCACAAAATAGCAGCGAGGTTATTGCATTGCTCAAAGAAACATCGAAAAAATATGAGCAGACCATCATTATGATTACCCATAACCGCAGCATAGCACAAACGGCAGACCGGGTATTGCAAGTGTCGGATGGAGCTTTAACTGATTTTGGGAGGTGCCGTGAATGAAAAGCTATCTTAGTCTCATCCCCATTTCTGCAAAGGTGCGCAAGCAACAAAATCGTATGACAGTTTTGTGTATTATTATTGCGGTGTTTCTTGTTACAGCCATTTTCAGTGTCGCTGACATGATGATACGAACAGAAAGTGATTTTATGATAAATAATCATGGAAACTGGCACATTGCGATAAAAAATATTTCACAGGATGATGCGGATGAAATCAGTAATCGTTCAGATGTTACAGCAGTTGGTGCAGCCTCTCAATTTAATTTTGAAGGAGAACAACCATACCGAATCAACAAAAAACGAACCGTTTTGTATGGCACTGATGAAGCCTATATCGTTCAGATTTCAAATGGAATTGTAGAAGGAACATTTCCGGAAAATGATACGGAAGTTATGCTTACACCTAATGCTGTAACTGCTTTGGGAGTACAACTTGGGGATAAAGTAACCTTACATACCCCTGCTGGAGATCGAATATTTACAATATCAGGTTTTGGAACAGATGATGAAAATTACTATAACAATCAGACCTATTTGGTAGGTTCTTATCTGACACAAAATGCATTTACTTCTGTTATGGCACAAAACGAAGTGACAAATAATGAGTTAACCTATTATGTGCAGTTTGAAAGTGCAACAAAAGCAGCAAATGCAAAAAGAGAATTACAGACACAGTACCAATTACCTGATGAGAGTATTTCTGAAAATACTGGTGTTATGGGTATGTCTGGACAAAGTAACAGTACTGCGATGCAGAGTATATACGGATTAGCAGCAATTCTATTTGTTTTAGTGTTGCTGGCAGGGATATTGATGATTTCTGGCAGCATGAATAGCATGATTGCACAACGAACTCAGTTTTTTGGAATGTTGCGTTGCATTGGTGCAAGTCATGTGCAAATTATCCGCTTTGTTCGTTTGGAAGCATTGAACTGGTGTAAAATAGCGGTACCTATAGGGGTGTTCTTCGGAACAATAATTAGTTGGATTATTTGTGCCACACTTCATTATGGAATTGGTGGAGAATTTTCTACAACACCAGTCTTTCAGATCAGTCCTGTTGGACTAATCAGTGGTGTGGTTGTCGGCGTGGTAACTGTATTTTTAGCGGCGCAATCCCCAGCAAAACGGGCTGCTAAAGTTTCACCTATATCAGCGGTTTCTGGCAATATAGATAATAAAGTTTCTGCTAACCACGCTATTAAGTTTAACTTAGGGAAAATTGACAATTCGCTTGGTTTCCATCATGCAATTGAAAAAAAGAAAAACTGGTTTTTAATGACAGCTTCTTTTGCATTAACTATTATGTTGTTTTTTTCCTTTTCTGTGATTTTAGACTTTGCAAAGCAGCTTGTTCCATCGCAAAATGTCACATCAGCCGACATAGCATTATCAAGTTATGCAAATAAACTGGATATTGAGCGTAGCCTGGTCGATGAAATAAAAAAAATAGATGGGGTTGCAAATGCTTATGGAAGCAGCTATATGGAAAATATCCCCGCAACATCTTCAAGAGCAGGGATAGACCATATCAACATTGTTTCTTATGATGATACACTGCTAGATTACTCAAAAGAAAGTATTGCTCAGGGAGCATTGGATACAGTTTATGGGGACAGTAACAAAGTGGCAACCGTATATAATAGAAATAATTCACTGCGTATAGGTGATACTATCCAGTTTGCAGGCGAGGAAGTAGAGATTACTTGCACTCTGTCACAAGGGCTCTTTGGAGATGATTTGATTATTATTTGTTCGCAGGAAACATTTGACCGTATCATGGGTAATACAAAGTATGGTCTTATTGGAATTCAATTAGATTCAAATGCAACTGAAGAAACGATAGCAGAAATTAGAAGCCTTGAAAATGATGACATTATTATCACAGATCAGCGTGAAAGCAATAAACAAAATAATGCTACCTATTTGGCGGTACGAATTGTTTGTTATGGTTTTCTGGCTATTGTCGGAATTATCTCGCTGTTTAATATCGTCAATAGCATCTCCATGAGTGTATCTGCACGGATGAAGCAGTATGGAGCAATGCGAGCTGTTGGTATGGATAATAGACAGCTTAAACGAATGATTTCTGTGGAAGCGTACACCTATGCAATTTCTGGTTTGATAGTTGGATGTGGTATTGGACTTCCTCTTAGTCGATTTTTATATAATCGTCTAATTGCGCATTATTTTGGAATTGAGTGGAGTTTTCCTATCCTACGATTTGGAATCGTTGTTGCCTTTATCTTCATATCTGCTATTGTATCTGTCTATGCCCCTGCAAAGCGCATACGTAATATGGAAATTACCGAAACAATCAATGAATGGTAATAGCCATTAGTTTTGATAAATTTTATTGATATATTGACAAATAATGTAAAATAATCTATTATATAGATGACCGATATATAGAGCGCCGATATATAACTTATTCTAAGAAGGGGGTGGACCAGATGGCTATTGAAAGAGCATTGGTTTCAGGAAGTATGGCAATGCTTGTAATGAAACTTTTGTCTGAAAAGGATATGTATGGATATGAGATGATCGACACACTGAGGCAAAAATCTCAGAATGTATTTGAGCTGAAGGCTGGAACTCTTTATCCATTGCTGCACAGCTTGGAAGAGAAAGGACTCCTGACAGTATATGAACAGGATGTAGCTGGAAAGACCAGAAAGTATTATAGCCTTACCAGACAGGGAAGAGGATTCCTGGAAAAGAAAATAGAGGAATGGAAAGAGTATTCTGCAGCAGTGACCAATGTGCTTATACTGGAGGTGTGAGTTATGGATGAATATTTGAAATTATTGCTGGAACAGATTCGCTGCACAAAAGCCAGACCATACATAAAACAGGAACTGCAGGATCATATGGAGGATCAGATTGCGGAAAACATGAAGGCAGGCATGGATCATGAACAGGCAGAGAAGGAAGCCGTCAGAGACATGGGGGATCCTGTGGAAACAGGAATCTCCCTTGACAGTATCCACAGACCTCAGGCTGCATGGAAACTTTTGGGAATGATTATACTTATCAGCATTGCAGGTGTTCTGATACATGCAGGGATTTCCGGAAAAGCCAGTGAGAATGCGGTAGCCGGTTCTGACAGATATGTGTTTCATGTTATGATCGGGCTGGCTGTCATGATGATTTTGTATCTGCTGGACTATACCGTACTGGCAAAATTTTCAAAAATAATTGCAGCTGTTTTATTGTCCGTCTGTTTGCTGGTTATATTGGAAGGAGACCATGTAAACGGAGCGAGGATTTTTATATCACTGCCGGGAGGCAGAAGAGGCATGGATGTACAAAAACTGATGCTGTTTTATGTTCCCATATATGGAGCAATTTTATATAAATATCATGGGTGGGGATATAAGGGACTGGTAAGAGCAATCTTATGGCTGATTGCTCCAGTAATATTAGTTTACAGCCTGCCGGCACTCAGGACAGCTTGTGTGATGCTGGTAACTATGCTGACTATGTTGACGATCGCAATCAAAAAGGACTGGTTTACTGTCAGAAAGAAAAGAACTATCTGTGGAATCTGGGCTGTGTTTTTGACCGCGCCCATAGCAGCTTTCCTGGGTATGTACCTGAGAAACAGGCTGGCGGAATATCAAATTGCGCGCATACAGGCGATGTTTTCCAGCGGCAGCGAAACAGACTATCTCACAAAAATGTTGCATTCACTTTGGAGACAGAATAAGCTGATCGGGAAAAGCAAATCAGATGTAACGGGAATCCTGCCAGCATTTAATGCGGATTACATTCTGACCTATCTGTCATCTGTATATGGAATAATTGCAGCTATACTTTTGTGCTGTGTTCTTGCGGTTCTGATTTTTGCAGTCTTCAACACTGCGTTGCGACAGAAAAATCAGCTGGGTATGATGATGGGATGCGGGTGCGGAATTGTATTTCTCATCAGTTTTTTGATAAATGTCCTTGAGAATCTTGGCGTATTTCCGCAATCAATAACATTTCTTCCGTTTTTTTCAGCCGGAGGAAGCTGTATCATAGTTTCTTATGGACTCATGGGAATCGTGCTGAGTACTTACAGGTATAAGAATATTTATCTGCGACATCCTGAAACAGGCTTTATGTCCATTAATTCTAAGGTAAAAAAAGTATCGTAATATTATGTTAAATAAAATCAATCAAAAACGCTGAGAATTGCTCCCAGCGTTTTTGATTGGTTTTATTTTGGACAGCTTTCTGCATTCGGCACCAGCTGTTTGCGGAACTGTGAAGGGGAAATGCCACACTGTTTTCGGAAAAAGCGGCTGAAATATAATGGATTTTCGTACCCGACCAGGTTGGCTATTTCTGTGATATTATAATTGGTCGTTTCCAGAAGTATTTTTGCATTGGTAAGCCTCAGAGACTGCACGTATTGAGCAGGTGTAGTATTGGCATACTGACGGAAGTTCTGGATGAACCAGCTGATACTTATATTGTGGGAAACAGCATAGTCCTTAATACTTATAGGTTTATTATAATGCATCCGAAAGTACTGTGCAGTCTGTTCCATATCGTTCATGTTCTGAAGGTTCTTTTTACGTGGCTTTTGCAGTGCTATTCTATGGAGGCTGATCAGGAGAATTGTGAAATAATTTATCAGCATCTCCTCACAATCAATTCGCTGCAGATTCAGTTCCTCGATCATGGACATAAATAGATTTTTGTACTCAATGGAGATACCGGTATAAATAATGCGGGTATCGTCGGTAATCCCATATCTTCTCAGAAAGTTCTTTACATTATTTCCAGTAAAGTGAACCCAGTAAACTTCAGTCTGATCCGCTCCATAATAATAATAGCGTTGTTCCTCACGTGGACGGTAGAGTACCATATTGCCGGCTTCTACAACAGTAGGTTTTCCATCAAAATAAAAATGTGCCCGTCCGGATGCGATGTAAAGAAGCTGATAATCAAGCCGGCCTTTCGGGCGGTGGGTAGAAAGCTTTTCTACGGTGTATAGATGATAAGTGCCGCAGTTTCCAATAAACAGGGGATGTTTTTTATCCATAAAATCTACCCTGGATTTGTGATAGTATGCTGATAACGTATACAAGTAATGTCCTCCTTGTCATATTGCACAAAACACAACAATATGAATTGTGCAATTTTACGATTCTACAAAATATTGTTAAAAAATAGTTGGTTATTATGTAATAAGTATAACATTTTGTGCATGTTTTGTCGAATGTTGTTTATGTATTTTTTTATAATAAAAAAGTATAATGATAGTACGACAAAAGCAAAACAATAAACGTATTGGGAGGATATCACATGATCATACCTAAGCATTATGAAAATCTTAACATGCTGCATGAGAATACCATGCCATACCGTTCCTACTATGTACCGGCTTCCGCCTGCATGGGAGCCCTCGTACATGACAGGGAAAAATCGGACAGAATAGAATTTCTGAATGGAAACTGGAAATTCCGTTTCTATGAGAGCATTTATGACCTGCAGGAAAAATTTTATGAAGAAAGCTATGATACAAATGGGTTCGGGGAGATACCTGTGCCGGGGATCTGGCAGAATTTCGGCTATGACGAGCATCAGTATACCAATGTACGTTATCCGATTCCCCTTGATCCGCCATACGTTCCACAGGACAACCCATGCGGGGCATATGTTCATGAGTTTGAGTATGAAAAAGATGAACATGCGCCAAAAGCATATCTGAACTTTGAAGGCGTGGATTCCTGCTTTTATGTATGGTTAAACGGATGTTATGTGGGATATAGCCAGGTTTCACACTGCACCAGTGAATTTGATGTGACAGATTACATCCGTAGTGGAAAGAATACACTGGCAGTGCTGGTTCTGAAATGGTGTGATGGTACTTATCTGGAAGACCAGGATAAATTCCGAATGACCGGTATTTTCCGTGATGTATATCTGTTAAAAAGACCGGAAGCAGTTCTGTATGATTACTTCACTACTACAAAACTACTGGGAAGTACAGCAGATGTAGAGATCTGTGCAAAATTTCTTGGCAGCGCAGCAGAAACTGTAAACATCCGGATCCAGGATATGGATGGCAACACAGTGGCAGCGGGTGGATTTAAAGAAACGGCTGAAGGGGAATATTCCCATAAAGCAGTGTTTACAATCATGGAACCGAAGCTCTGGAATCCGGAGACTCCATATCTTTATCAGGTAGTATTTGAGACTGAAGGAGAAGTGATCACTGACAGGATTGGTCTTCGTGAAGTAAAACGAGATGGAAGCGTAATCTATATCAACGGGGTAAAAGTGAAGTTCAATGGTGTCAACCGTCATGATTCCGATCCGGTGACAGGAGCTGTGATCAGTATTGAACAGGCAGACCTTGACCTGAAGATGATGAAAGCTAACAATTTTAACGCTGTACGAAGCAGCCATTATCCGAATGCGCCGTATTTCTATCAGCTGTGTGATGAATATGGACTCTTTGTGATCGCAGAGGCAGATAACGAAAGCCATGGTACCCAGAGCCAGTATCTGAAGAACCAGGAATGGGATAATGTAGTAGAACATTGGAATAAACGCATCTCCAACAATCCGGATTTTATCCCGGCTACCATGGATCGTACAAAGCTCTGTGTATACCGTGAGAAGAACCGTCCATGTATTGTGATGTGGTCCATGGGAAATGAATGCGGATACGGATGTACTTTTGAAGAAGCCTTAAAGTGGACAAAAGAATTTGACCCTACCAGACTCACTACATATGAAAGTGCTTTTTATCAGAGCTCTGACAGGGAATATGATTATTCCAATATTGATGTAGTCGGAAGAATGTACCCGGCATTTTCGGAAATAGAAGAATATATGGAAAAGGATCCGGAAAAACCGTTCCTTTTGGTAGAGTACTGCCATGCTATGGGAAATGGCCCTGGAGATCTGGAGGACTATTTCCAGTTTATCCAGAAATATGATGCACTTTGCGGCGGATTTGTCTGGGAGTGGTGCGACCATGCGATTTATAAGGGAAAAGCCGAAAATGGAAAAGGAATTTACTATTATGGCGGCGATCACGGGGAAGAGATCCACGATGGAAACTTCTGTATGGACGGACTGGTATATCCGGACAGAAAGCCACATGTCGGTCTGAAAGAATACAAAAACATATACAGACCTGCAAGAGTACTTCATTATGACCAGCAGACAGGTGAAGCTGTACTTCATAATTATCTGAACTATGTGGATTTAAAAGATTACATTTATTTAATATATGAAATGAGCGTTGATGGAGATGCTAAATATGTAGCTCATATAAATCTGGATGAGAGTATCCCGGCTCATGGTGAAGGAAAAATCAAACTTCCTGTTTCTGTTCCGGACAAAGGAAAATGTTATCTTAGAGTATTCTATTATCTGAAAAATGGCACACCGCTTATGCAGCCGGATACGTTACTGGGATTTGATGAGATTCTCTTAACGAATGCAGATGGAAGAAACCAGAAAGCAGCAGAGCTCCTTACAGAAACTGAAACAGATGATATCCTTACAGTGGAAGAAAATGATAAATTCTTTACAATCCATGCAGGACAGAAAACTACCTATGTATTTAACCGCCTGACAGGACTGTTTGAAGGACTGAACGTAAATGGCAAAGAAATCCTTGATCGACCAATGGAACTGAACATCTGGAGAGCTCCGACAGACAATGACCGTAAGATCAAACTGGAATGGATGAATGCGCATTATGACCAGAGCTATGCAAGAGCATATGAGACCTTCTGCAACATTGAAAACGGACAGGTACATATCACAGGAACCATGAGCGTTTCAGCACCTACTGTACAGAGGATCCTGAACGTGAAAGCAGAATGGATCATAACTCCGGACGGTGCAATCCGTGTAAAAATGAACGTGAAGAGGGATATGGAATTCCCGATGCTCCCAAGGTTCGGAATCCGGCTGTTTCTTGATAAAGAATTTGACAATGCGGAATACTATGGAATCGGACCAGATGAAAGTTATGTAGATAAAAAGAGATCAGGCCATCATGGAAGACATTGTGCGGAAATTCATGAGATGCATGAAGATTATCTGCGTCCGCAGGAAAACGGAAGCCATACAGACTGTGATTATCTGATCCTTAAAGGAGCAGATCTTACTTTTGCAGCAGCAGGAGAAAAGACATTCTCCTTTAATGCATCACCATATACACAGGAAGAACTGACAACAAAAAAACACAGCTACGAGCTTCAGCCGTGCGGAAGTACTGTTTTATGTCTGGATTATGCGCAGAACGGAATCGGATCTAACAGCTGTGGGCCGGAATTATCAGAGCAGTATCGTCTGGATGCAGAAGAATTTGATTTTGAGATTAAAATGACAATTAAATAATATATGTTCGAAAATAGATAGACATATTGATAGAATTTTGTGAAAAAGGAGAAGGATTATGCTTTATACAGGTTTTGAAGAAGATAAACGTTTGGTTCAGGTTGTACCATCAGCAAGACAGATTGCATATGAAAACATGGAATTTTTCTGTTTCATTCATTTCACTGTAAATACTTTTACCGGAAGCGAATGGGGGGATGGAACAGAACCGGAATCCATTTTTAATCCGACAGAGCTGGACGCACGCCAGTGGGCAAAAACAGCAGCAGAGGGTGGGATGAAGGGCTTGATCCTCACATGCAAACATCATGACGGATTTTGCCTGTGGCCATCCAAATACACCGAGCATAGTATCAAAAACTCCCCGTACAAAAACGGAAAAGGGGATATTGTCAGAGAAACAGCCGAAGCGTGCCGGGAGTTTGGACTTAAATTTGGTGTTTATCTTTCACCCTGGGACAGAAACAACAGCAGCTATGGAAAGGGAAAAGAGTATGACGATTACTATCTGAACCAGCTGACAGAGCTGCTGACAGAATATGGTGATATCTTTGTGATCTGGCTGGACGGTGCATGTGGTGAGGGACCAAATGGAAAGGTCCAGAAATACGACTGGCAGAGATATTATAAAGTGATGCGTGAACTGCAGCCAAATGCGGTGATTTCTATTTCAGGCCCGGACATCAGATGGTGTGGAAACGAGGCAGGGGAAGTAAGACCGAGTGAATGGAGCGTTGTTGCAAAGGATATGACTGATCCGGCGATCACAGCAGCGTTAAGCCAGCAGGAAGATAATGAAGAATTCCGGAACCGGCCGTTGGACGAGACCCAGACAGACCTTGGAAGCAGGGAACGCCTTGCAAATGAAAAAGAGCTTGCATGGTACCCTGCAGAGACGGATGTTTCTATCCGTCCAGGCTGGTTCTATCATGAGGAAGAAGATGAACAGGTCCGCTCCTTTGAGAACCTGAAAGACATTTACTTAAAATCCGTAGGGGGAAATACCACATTATTATTAAATCTTCCTCCGATGAAAAATGGCCGTATCCATGAAACAGATGCTGCAAATCTGAAACAGTTGGGCGAGTTTATTGAGAATACCTTTAAACATAATCTTTTACAGGATGCGGAAATATCTATACTCTCTGCTTCAAATGCTGAGAAAAGTAATGGAGAAGCATTAAGAATGGATGATTATGATTCTTATTTTGTAAATGAAGAGGGGGATAAAGAACTCTCTATCAATATAAAATGGGAGAAACCGAGAAAAGTGTCATATCTGGTCATTAAGGAAGCTATTCCGCTTAGTCAAAGAGTAGAGTCTTTTTCTGTAAGCTATGAGAATGATGGAATTATGCAGGAATGTTATAAAGGAACAACCATTGGTTATAAAAAAATAATAGATTTACAGGAAATTGAAACAGCAAATCTTATTATTAATATTGATGATGCAAGAGTTGCTCCGGCAATATCATTTGTTGGCGTATATTAAGGAAGAACGAAAGGACCAGATACAGTTTTGTTTCTGGTCCTTTAATATTCAAGCCAAGAACCGCAATATTTTAATGTTTTATGGGGGAAGGAAATGTATAAAGTATTATTTGCAGAAGATGAATTATTAGTGCGCTTAGGATTACAGAACTCTATTCCCTGGAGTAAATATCAGATGGAATTATCTGCACTGGCTGAAAACGGAATAGAAGCTTTCCGGTTATTTGAGTCAATTCGTCCTGATGTCTTGATAACGGATCTTCGTATGGAAGGAATGGATGGTGTAGAACTTGTCAAAAGAGTAAGACAGATTGATAAAGATTGTGCCATTGTTGTAGTATCATGTATGAATGATTTCGAAACGTTAAGGAAACTAATTCCTTATAATATTAATGCTTATGTTTTAAAGGCAAGTATCAGTATTGATGAGGTGTGCGATGCATTGCAGAATGTACAGGAATATCTGATCAGAATAGGAAGAAAAACGGATAAAGCGGAAAGTAGCAATGATACGTTAGAGACGCATATTTCAAAGTTCTTATTAGGTAAAATAGCAAACTGTACATGGGAAAAGACTGATTTCATGGAGTATATGCTGTTGTTCAGCCTAAAAGATGAAGATCAGACAAAAATCAATGCATTGGCAATGGAGTTTATATATGAACTTGTAAGACGTCAGTTGCCAAATAAACTGCTGATTCCGTTAAAAGAAAAAGAATTTATTATATTCTATGAACATGAAGAACGAAATATAGATGAGCGAATAAAAAGGATTAACAGTTCCATTGAGGATTTTCTGGGGGTTCGTTTTGTGATCACATATTGTAATAGGAAGGAATCAGAAAGTCTGAAGGACTGGTTTGATCGTGCATATGTACAGCAATTTAATATAGACTATGATGATAACAGCGGAAAAGCATTGATTCAGAAATCAATATCTTATATGGAGGAACATTATCAGGAAAATCTTAGCCTGAAGGATATTTCAAGAATAATAGGCCTATCAGGAAGTTATTTTTCGTATTTGTTCAAACAGCAGACAGGTAAGAATTATATAGAATATCTAAATGAAATCCGGTTGGAAGAGGCAATGAAGGATTTAAAGAACAGTGATGAGAAGATTGTTGTAATCGCTCAAAAACATGGGTTTCAGAATTTAGAATATTTCTCAAGGTACTTTAAAAAGAAGACAGGAGAATCACCGGCTAGATGGAGAAAAACAAATCAGTGAAACGAATGGACTGGAGACAGAAGGTACTTATCTCAATATTAGGAAGTTTTATTGTGATATTAAGTATTTTATTCTATATTACATATCATTACTTTGTTGCAAAAATAGAAACAGGGAATGAAAAGGTAGTACTAATGACATTTGAACAGGCTGAAAAAAATCTGAAAAATGTTTTGAAAAATGCAGAGTTATGCTTGGATAAATATGTGACAAATGATCTGATATGGGATTTTGAGAATAATTATCCGGAAACGGACATTGAAAGTAATGAATTAAAGGTGAAAAATAACGGATAGCTTTATTAATGAAATGTCTGTAAACAGGGAAGTTTCTGCACTTGGATTTTTGCGCGGAGATGGATGGGGGATTGTATCGTCTGTATTACGTAAAAACAGGACTGGTAACACTCAAATATCTGGAAATTTGCTGAAGGTACTCAAACAAAGCAAAGATGCATATCCCTATACAACATGGATCCCCAGCTGGGAACTGAACCTAAATAATGAAAGCCCGTTGCGATTGATGAGCCAAAATGCTTCGCTCATAGGTATAAAAGCACTGGGGGAGAGCAGTGAACTGGAAAAGGATGGATATCTTATTGTTGCTGTCAGTGAAAGTGATCTTCAAAGTACATATAGGTCAGTAGCCTTTGATGATAGTACAGCAGTTTTAGTAGACGGAAATAATCAGATAATATCAAATGTCGGGGAAAAGTTACTTGGAGAACAGCTCAAAACAGGTAGCGATACGCAAAATATTGAATATGACCTTGATATTTATAATTGGAAATTATGCGACATGATACCAAAACAGGAATATATGAAGGACGCAAAAGATATCAGAAATTTCGGGGTGCTTATTTGTTTGGCTGCAATACTATCCACTGCATTTGTGTCAATTGTATGGAGTAGAAAATATACCAGACCAATTGAACTGTTGATGAAAAACATGCACCATGTCAGATACCAGGAGTTTGAGATAGATAAGCCTCAAAAGCTTGGCTGGAAGGAGCTTGATCGGCTAAATGAAGAATTGTATTATACAGCGCAAAGCATTAAGGATTATATTGAAAGATTGAAACTGGTGGAAAGGGAAAAAACAAAAGAAGAACTTCTTGCACTTCAATATCAGATGAATCCACATTTTTTATTAAATTCGCTTAATTCCATTCGTTGGATGGCCATGATGACAAATAACAAGATTGTTGCAGACACACTGGTCACACTAGGAAAGATTATTACTCCCATGCTTCGAAATCCCAGTCTCACCTGGAAAATTGAAAATGAGATAGAATTTCTTGATAATTATGTAGCAATGATGCAGCTCAGATTTGGCCATGACATGGAATACAGTATGAACTGCTCAAAAGAGTGGTATGATCTGGTATTTCCGCGACTTATTTTGCAGCCGCTTATTGAGAATTGCTTTGTGCATGGAAGCAGTTCAGAAGAGATACGTACTATAAATGTAATCATAGAATGTAATGAACGCATAGAGGTGAAGGTGATTAATAGCGGAGTATTTTTTGATGAGATTCAGTTAAAAGAAATATATATGAAAATGAAAACTTTTTCTAAGGCATCTGACCATATTGGAATGGCCAATGTTTATAAACGGCTTAATTTGTTATATGGTGACCAGGGCAGTATGAGAGTTGAATCGAACAGGAAACTTGGATTTATTGTTGAGGTTAGTTTTCCTAAAAGCACAAAAATGTAGAAAAAATCTAATGTTCAAAAAGAAAATATATTCAACATTACAACAATATGAAAATAATTGACTTATTTTATGATGCACAATGACGAATAATAAAATGAGTCAAAAACAGTGAAGAAAATGTGAAAAAACGAAAAATCCGTTAAGCATCAAGTAAGAATGAACATTTAATCAAAGCTTTTACCATGTTAAAATAATAGCATCTTAGGCAGATGAGATTTTAAAAACATTTAACTGGCCAGTTAAAAGCAACTATCAAAGTCAAAAAGGAAGACAGCAGGGTACACGGTATGACGGAGATAAATCGTGAACTGTCTAATATAAAATGACAGCTAGGAGGGTAAAAGGTTATGAAATTAAAGAAAATGACAGCAGTTTTAGGTGCAACTGCTCTGGTTGTATCTTGCCTTGGAGGATGTGGTTCAAGCAAGGAGAGTGCATCAACTAGCAAAACTACTGCCAAAAGTTCTGATGATGTAGATATGTCAGAAAAAGTAGATATTTCAATTGGCGGATTGTCACTGTTTGATTCTGCAACGACAACCTGGCCGACTGAAGTGATTAAGGCGGTTGAGGAAAAATTTAATTGCACTATTACGGTAAAACCGTATGATCAGGAAAGCCTGAATCTGGATCTGTCTGGTGGAAATACCACAGATATTGTACAGATTGCAGATGCAAATATTGAAGGTGTCTTAAAAGGAAAGCATGCAGTAAATCTGTTGGATTATAAAAATATTGCGCCAAATATCTTTTCAGACGACATGAATTATAGAAACACAATTATGCAGAACTTTAAGAGTGATGGCGATGATACGCAATACTTCGTTACTCCGCATGTAGTTACAGACAATGCCGAGAAAAATTATGGTTCTGTAATTCCGACAGGCTATGTAGTTCGTTGGGATTTATATAAGCAGATAGGATGCCCAGAAATTAACAACGATGATGATTATATCGAGGCATTAAAAGCGATGAAAGAGATCTATCCAAAAACAGAGGATGGCTTAGAAACCTATGCAATGAGTGCCTATAATGATTCGGATCTTCATACTTATTTCTTCAAAGGATGCCTGGGAGAAGGATATGTAAACCTTGAGGATGGTCTGTATGTCCAAGATGCAAAAACTAATGATTTAGTAGTGGATGTTTATGATAAAGACGAAGATGTAAAAACTCCATTCTGGTCAGGTGTGGAATTCTATAATAAACTTTACAGAGAAGGCCTGCTGGATCCGGATAATTTCATTACCCAGGGTGAAGATCTCACAGAAAAATATACAAAAGGTCAGTATCTTGGTGGAACTGTAAACTGGTTCTATGGAACTTATAATACAAATAACAAGGGAACAGACAAGGAATACATTGCGTTACCATCTAAACTGGGATGGGTCAATGAGCCAAACAAAGCCGGATGGACAGGAAAATATCTGTTTGTGTCCTCTCATTCACCAAATATTGAAAGAGCAGTTATGGTACTTGATTATCTGCAGAGCAGTGAGTTTGCCAGAAGTGCAGAATCTGGTATTGAGGGACGTTGGGAAAAAGGCGATGATGGAAAACCTCATTTAACAGAGGATACAATGAGCATGAAGACTGACAGCAGCCGTGCAGATGAATGGAAAGCAAGCGGCATCAGCGATAGTGGTACAGATAATCTTGTTGGATGGGATTACAATGATGTATTACCAGATGGTGGTCTTGTAAATCTTTGGAATGATGAAGACGTCATGAAAGCGAACCTTACCACAGCTGAGCAGGATCTCTGTAAACAGTTTGATATTGATTTACCAAGCGATCTTCTGAAGAAGCGTATCGAGGATGGCACAAGCATGGATCTTAGTGATGCTAATCCAACGATTCGTATGTGCCTTGAGATAACACCGAAAAATATTACTCGTATAGACAGCAACTGTATTGAACTTACTGAAAATGCTCTGCCGGGTCTTGTACAGGCAGAATCCGATGAAGCTTTCCAGTCTGCAAAGGAAGCCTTATTACAGCAGCTTGCAGACGCTGGCGTAGAAGAGTCTATTGAATGGTGGCAGAATGCATGGGAGACTTCAAAGAGTTCAATTGACAAGCTGGAAAGCAAATAAAGAAGGGAGCATGCTTATGAACCGGAAAAGGGCATTGGTGGAAAAAGCACCGAAAGATTATAAATTGCTTTGGATGGCAATGCCATTTATCGTCATAGTCTTTTTGTTTAGCTATGTTCCGATTTTTGGATGGATTTATTCATTTTTTGATTATGTACCTGGAGTAAGTATTTTTGATTGCGATTTTGTTGGCCTGGATTATTTTAAACTGATTTTTAATGATGACAATGTATTACGATCATTGAAAAATACATTTATTTTCGCACTTATTAACATTTGTTTGACACCGTTGCCAATGTTTATGGCTATTTTGCTTAATGAATTAAGAAATGGCCCAATCAAGAAATTTACGCAGACCTTTACAACCCTCCCCAATTTCATCAGCTGGGTCATTATATTTTCCCTCGCTACAGCATTGTTCGCCTCTGATGGAATTGTAACAGGTTTGGCAACAGCATTGGGAATTGGAGATGCTTCCAATTCCCTGCTGGGCTCAAATGAAGCAGTATATTGGTTTCAGTCCTTCCTGTTGCAATGGAAAACATTGGGATGGAACTCCATTATCTATATGGCAGCTATTTCGGGAATTGACCAGGAACAGTATGAAGCAGCAAGGGTAGATGGAGCTGGATATCTTCAATGTGCTCTTCATGTAACATTACCTGCAATGATGGAGACCTTTGTGGTGTTATTCATTTTGAATGTAGGTAACTTCCTTAACACAGGATATGAACAGTATCTTCTGTTTAAGAACTCACTAACAGCACCAAATATCGAGGTTCTCGATCTTTACACTTACAGGATTGGTCTTCAGAATATGGACTATTCTTATGGTGTGGCCATCAGCGTTGTGAAGTCTCTTGTAAGTATCTCGTTGGTTGTGGTAGCAAATCTGGTTGCCAAAAAGATCAGAGGCAAAGCAGTTATCTAAAGGAGAGACAATTATGGGCAAAATGAAAATTAAAACTTCACCATCAAGAAAAGCATTTCTTGTGTTTGATTCTTTGCTGATGATACTGCTTGCACTGGTTTGTATTTATCCGTTTTGGTACGTGTTATGCTATTCATTCAGTGACACAACAGCAGCATCTGTAAATCCTCCTGTGATACTTCCGTCTGGATTTACACTCAGTAACTATAAAGAAATTCTCACACTGAAGGGTTTCTTTCCGGCATTAGGAATGTCTGTGCTGAGAACAGTAGTAGGAACGGGGTTATCCGTATTCTGCTGTTCATTCCTTGCTTATCTTTTCACAAAAGATAAAATGCCGGCAAGAAAGATATTATATCGTTTTGTTGTATTTACCATGTATATTAGTGGTGGTATGATCGCAACATATATTGTAATAAAATCCTATGGATTGTTAAACAATTTCTGGGTATATATTTTACCTACAATGATTTCAGCCTACAATATGATATTGATCAAAACATACATAGAACAGCTTCCTCCAGCACTGGAAGAATCTGCTGCTCTGGATGGGGCCGGATATATAACCTGCTTTTTCAAAATTATACTTCCACTTTGCAAACCAATCATTGCAACAGTTGTAGTCTTTGTTGCTGTAGGCCAGTGGAACTCATGGTTTGATAATCATATTTATACTCGTGCCAATGAATCACTGACAACATTACAGTACTTATTGTATAACTATCTCAATGAGGCACAAAGACTGGCAGAACAGTTAAAGACTGCATCCAGTGGAGCTGATATGACGCAGGCAATGGCGGCTATTTCTCCAAAAGGAATTCGTATGACAATAACTGTCCTGGCTTCCTTACCAATTTTTGCATTATATCCATTTATGCAGAAATATTTCTCAAAAGGTATTATGGTCGGAGCGGTTAAAGGCTGATCATTAAAATCCCTGGCACTCGGATTGTAACGGATGTCAGGGATTTTTATTTTACGAAAGATAAAAAAATACATGGATATTACCAAGTCAGTATTTTTATAGATACTGTAGGAAACGGAACTCCGCAGAACCGGACTCTGCAACAAGGGATAACGGGAGATTACAGAATAATGTTAAATAATTATGATTTTATGAATGATGACGAAATGAACTATATACAGGCCTGCCTGGAATTTGCTGCACAGTTAGGGCAGATTGCTGATGACACTCTGGAAGCAGTAGAACGCAGACGCATATTGGAAAATGAAAAAAGAAAAGAACTTCTTGAAAAAGGAATTACTGTTTATGGTCTGAGTAATTTCTCAGTGCCTGCATATATACAGTATGAGCTGACAAGATTCCGACTGGATTTTGTCGCAGAGAAAGCTTTGATCAAAAGAAGTTATAATTATTCAATGATTACTTCCAAAGACATGGTTTCATTTTGGAATGAGCATCGGGAACTGTTTACCCGTTACCAGGGTGACAGTTTTTCCTATGATGAAGTTGCCATGGTAATAAGGAAACGGATACGGGAGAAGGAATATGAGCAGGAAATTCAAAACATATTACGTAAGCAGCATTAATGGAGATGACTGTAAGAATGGTGAAACACCGGAAACAGCATTTGGATCCCTGGACAGGATTAATAATCTGGAATTAAACCCAGGTGATCGTGTTTTACTGGAAAGAGGATCTGTTTTTGAAAACCAGTACCTGCATATAAAGGGCAAAGGAACCAGATCTGACAGAATTGAAATCGGTACTTATGGAGAAGGAACCATGCCGTGCATTCATTCAAATGGCAGCGGAATATGGTATCAGGATTATGGCACACCTCTGGATTCGCCATCTCATGTATATAAAGGAGAAGTATCATCTGCCTTACTTCTTTATGATGTGGAATATATTTTGGTTCATGATCTGATCATAACAAACTCATCTCCATACACAAACATAGAAGAATATGCGGCACCACACAAAATGGACAGAACCGGCATTGCTGTAGTGGCGAAAAACGGTGGAACACTTCATGACATCACCATACGAGATGTATGGGTTCATGATGTTACAGGAAACGTTTATAACAAGCATATGAACAATGGCGGTATTTATATGACTGCCTTAACACCGGACAATGAAGAAAAAACAGGAGTCGCAAGATATGACGGGATCACTGTAGAGAATTGTACTGTGTGGAGAGTCAGCCGGTGGGGAATTGCTGTGGGATATACTTATCAGCATCAGAAGTTTTCCGGGGTAGAGCTTGATGAAGAAACTTTCAGGAAATACGGACATGAGAATATAATCATACGCAATTGCTATGTCAGCCAGGCAGGAGGAGATGCCATTACTCCTATGTATTCCCTTGAGCCATTGACAGAACATAATATTGCAGATAGCTGTGCAAAAGAGATGAATGATTCTGTGTATCGATATCCGGAAGACAGAATGGGAAAGGTAGCGGCTGCCATATGGCCATGGAAATGTAAAAATGCCCGGTTCTGTTACAATGAAGTTACAGATACCAGACTGAACCAGGATGGTATGGCATATGATGCAGATTCCGGAGATGGTACCTTATATGAGTATAATTCCAGCCGGTCAAATGAGGGCGGTTGCATTATGTTCTGTATGGAGGAAGCTGTTCATAATATCTTCCGTAAAAATATCAGTTATGATGATCTGGGAGGGATTATCAGTCCGGCATGTAATCCGGATGCCCTTGTGACTGAAAATGAATTCTATATGAGACGTGAAGTTCCACTGATAAGGGAAAGTATGCAGGATGGGACAGTTACTTTAAAAAATAATAAAATTACAATAATCAAGGAGGACGGAAAGTAAGATGACTCAGAGAAAAGGCAGAGTAACAATACCAACAGATCTGGATGTGGTTCCACAGACACTGGAAATGTTAGATAAATGGGGAGCTGATGCAATAAGAGACTGCGATGGAACAGAGTTTCCGGAAAAACTCAAAAATACAGGAGCAAAAATTTATGCTACGTATTATACAACCCGAAAAGATAATAAGTGGGCAAAAGAAAATCCAGATGAAATACAGCAGATGTATATTATGACGTCATTCCATACAGCTGTTTCAGATACACTTGAGATACATCTCATGGATCATCTCTATCCGGACATGCTTGCTGTGAACACAAGAGATGACATTCAGAGATGGTGGGAAGTAATTGATCGTACTACCAGTGAAACAGTTGATACAAAATATTGGTCTTATGATGAAAAGAGCGGAAATGTTGTTATACATCCTTCAATTGCATTCCATGAATATACCGTAAGTTTTCTGGCTTATATCATGTGGGATCCTGTACATATGTATAATGCAGTTGTCAATGAATGGAAAGATGTTGAACCACAGATTACTTTTGATGTACGGCAGCCCAAGACAAAAGCACATTCTATGTTGCGGCTCAGAAAATTCCTTGAAAACCATGATTATGTAGATGTCGTAAGATTTACTACATTTTTTCACCAGTTTACCCTGATCTTTGACGAACTGGCAAGAGAAAAATATGTTGACTGGTTTGGTTATTCAGCCTCCGTCAGTCCTTATATCCTGGAACAGTTTGAAAAGGAAGTTGGATATAAATTCCGCCCGGAATTTATCATCGATCAGGGATATATGAATAATACATATCGTATTCCTTCAAAAGAATTTCAGGATTTCCAGGCTTTCCAGAGAAGAGAAGTGGCTAAACTGGCTAAAGAGATGGTTGATATTGTTCATGAGTATGGAAAAGAAGCCATGATGTTTATGGGTGACCACTGGATCGGTATGGAACCATTTATGGATGAATTTGCATCTATTGGATTGGATGCGGTTGTAGGAAGTGTGGGAAATGGAGCAACCCTGCGTTTGTTCAGCGATATCAAGAATGTTAAATATACAGAAGGAAGATTTCTTCCGTATTTCTTTCCAGATACATTCCATGAGGGTGGAGATCCGGTAAAGGAAGCAAAAGTGAACTGGGTAACAGCAAGGAGAGCCATTCTGAGAAGCCCGATTCAGAGAATCGGATATGGCGGATACCTGAAACTTGCTCTGGAATTTCCGGATTTTGTGCAGTATATCCAGGAGGTTTGTGATGAATTCCGTACTTTATATGATAATATTCAGGGAACTACTCCGTATTGTGTGAAACGTGTAGCAGTTCTGAATTGCTGGGGTAAAATGCGTTCCTGGGGAAATCACATGGTACATCATGCGATTTATTACAAGCAGAATTATTCTTATTTTGGAATTATAGAGGCATTAAGTGGTGCACCGTTTGATGTATCCTTTATTAGCTTTGATGATATCCGTGAAAACAGAGAACTGTTGAAAAATTTTGATGTGATCATTAACGTAGGAGATGCAGACACTGCACAGACAGGTGGCGAAAACTGGATTGATGAAACAATCAGTACTGCCATCAGAGAATTTGTCTATAATGGTGGAGGATTTATAGGAGTAGGGGAACCAGCTGCTCATCAGTGGCAGGGTAAATTCTTCCAGTTGGATGATATCCTTGGTGTAGAAGAAGAACGAGGATTCAACTTAAATACTGATAAATATAACTGGGATGAGCATAGAGATCACTTTATCCTTCAGGATACAGAGGGCGATGTTGATTTTGGTGAAGGCAAGAAAAATATTTTTGCATTGCCGGAAACAGAAATTCTGATCCATAAAAATCAGGAAGTACAGATGGCTGTAAAGACCTTTGGAAAAGGACGAGGTGTTTATATCAGTGGTCTTCCATATAGCTTCGAGAATAGCCGTGTACTTTATAGAGCAGTTCTCTGGTCAGCATCTGCTGAGAAGGAACTTTATTGCTGGTATTCTTCAAATTATAATGTTGAGGTTCATGCATATGTTAAAAATAAGAAATACTGTGTTGTGAACAATACTTATGAACCGCAGGATACAACGGTATACATCGGAGATGGAAGCAGTTTTGAACTTCATATGGAACCAAACGAGATTAAATGGTATCAAATTCAGTGATGAATCTGTCTGGCACAGGGTCACCAGACGTTCAGGAGGGTATATATGGTTATTTACAAAGGAAAAGACTATAAGGATGTTAGCAGAAAAGCAGCAAATATTATGTCCGCACAGATTATCATGAATCCTAGATCAGTGCTGGGCTTAGCAACTGGTTCAACACCAGTGGGTATGTATCAACAGTTGATCGAATGGTATAAAAAAGGGGATCTTGATTTTTCAAAAATTACTACTGTAAATTTGGATGAATATAAAGGTTTGTCTCCAGACAATGATCAGAGTTACCGATATTTTATGGATCAAAATTTATTGGACCATATAAATATTGAAAAATCCCATACATATGTTCCGGACGGAATGGATGCAGACAGTGAGCATGCCTGTAAAGAATATGACAAGATAATTTCCATGGTGGGTGGGATTGATATGCAGCTTCTTGGAATTGGAGGAAATGGTCATATTGGATTCAATGAACCTGGAGTAGCATTTGAAAAAGAAACGCATTGTGTAAATCTTACAGAAAGTACTATCAAGGCAAATGCCCGTTTTTTTAAGAGCATAGATGATGTACCGAAGCAGGCGTATACTATGGGAATTAAGAATATCATGTCCGCAAAGAAAATATTATTGATTGCTACCGGTTCATCTAAGGCAAAAGCTATTTATGATTCCCTTTACGGACCGATTACTCCAAATGTACCGGCTTCAATTCTTCAGCTTCATCCCGATGTAACTATAGTTGCAGATGAAGACGCATTACAACTTTTATGAAAATAGTACAGATAACATAATGTTAATATAGGAGGATAACACGAATGGACCATTGGATATTAAGCTACAAAAGCCCGGCAGAAGCCTGGAATGAGGCACTGCCGCTCGGAAACGGAACTCTTGGAGTGATGTCCTATGGCCGTCTGGAAAATGAAACACTTGAACTGAATCTTGATACTTTATGGTCCGGTGACGGCAGTTCAAAGCTGAATAAAAACGGCCATGCTGATCTTGGGCATCTGCGAAAGCTGCTTAAAGACCAGAAGCATCAGGAAGCAGAAGATTATTGTAGGAAACATATCCTGGGTGACTGGACGGACAGTTACCTCCCGGCTGGCAGACTCAATATGAGTCTGCAGATGTCCGGACAGGCACCCGGCGGATATGTACGCCAGCTCTCTTTGAACCATGCGGTGGAAACAGTGGCATCTGCAGGGTATAAAAGGGAGCTGTTTGTGAGCATGGCAGATCCTCTGCTGGCAGTCCATTTCCAGGCAGCCCATAAACAGAAACTTCATCTTGAGATTTCACTGGAAAGTGAGATCAGATATGAGAAAATAAAAAACTGTGAAGATACCGTTTTACTTTCTGGACGGGCACCTTCTTATGTGGCACCGCCATACTATGACTGCCCGGAACCGGTTGTTTATGAGGCCGGAAAAGGAATCCGGTTTACACTGGCTGTAAAGGTTGTTGTACCGCAGGGCAGTGTGAAATGCTGTGATGGTAAGCTCCTGATCGAGGGAGAACAGGACATATTTGTTTATTTTACAGGAAATACAGATTTTGGACGGAATGCAGATACACCACAGCTGGAAAAAGAGTGTATGGAAGTATTGGAAGATCCGGATTATGAACAGCTGAAGAAAAGACATCTGGGAGAATACCATAAATATTTTAACCGTATGGAATTATCACTGAACGACACCAGGGAAAACCGTTTGGCAGAGATGATGTTCCATTATGCCAGATACCTGATGATCTGTTCCTCCAGACCGGGAAGCCAGTGTGCAAACCTCCAGGGAATCTGGAACAACAGGATGCGTGCCCCCTGGAGCAGTAATTATACCGTTAATATCAACACGGAGATGAATTACTGGATGGCTGAGAGATGCAACCTGAGCGAATGTCAGGAACCACTCTTTGACCTGATCTGCCGGACAGCAGAGGATGGACGGGAGACAGCCAGGGAGGTCTATGGACTTTCCGGATGGGTGAGCCACCACAACCTGGATATCTGGGGACATTCCGGACCTGTTGGATATTTCGGGCAGGATGAGGACCCCTGTTCCTATTCTATGTGGCCTATGAGTTCGGGATGGCTCTGCCGGCATCTCTGGGAACATTACTGCTATACAGAAGACCTGGATTTCCTGAAAGACAGAGCATATCCGGTGATCGAGGGAGCCGTAAAGTTCTATCTTGGGTTCCTGTTCCCATATGGGGAATACTATGTTACCGGGCCTTCCACTTCCCCGGAAAACCGTTTCTGTGGAGAAGATGGAAAATCCCACAGTGTGGGAATGGCATCCACCATGGATATCAGCATCCTGAAAGAACTGTTTGGGTACTACCTGAAAATATGTAACATCCTGGGCATAGAGGGAGAGACAGCGGATGTAAAACGGGTACTTTCAAAACTGCCGCCATTTAAGACGGGAAGCTTTGGACAAATCCGGGAATGGTTCCTGGATTATCCGGAAACAGAGATCCATCACCGCCATGTTTCCCATCTGTATGGTCTTTATCCCGGAAACCTGATCACAGAAAAAAACCCGGAGCTTCTGGAAGCCTGCCGGGTGGCTCTGGAAAGGCGCGGGGACGAAGGAACCGGATGGTGTATGGCATGGAAGGCCTGCCTCTGGGCCAGACTCCGGGACGGGGAACATGCACTGGGGCTTTTGAAAAACCAGCTCCGTTATACCAGGGAGGAAAATATTTCCTGTGTGGGAGGCGGCATTTATCCCAATATGCTGTGTGCACACCCACCGTTCCAGATCGATGGGAACTTTGGCTTTGCAGCTGCGGTTGCAGAGATGCTTATCCAGAGCAGGAAAGGGTATATCCTGTTACTTCCGGCACTTCCGGATGAATGGAAAGACGGAAATGTCCGGGGAATGAAGGTACAGGGTGACATCACAGTTGATTTCGAATGGAGAGATGGCAGGATACACAGGATTCGCCTCTGCTCTTCCCGTGAGCAGAAAGTAACGCTGGAATGTAATGGAATTTCAAAAACAATATTTTTAAGACCTGATGGGACAGAGGATATGATTTTTGGTTGATCTGTCCTGAGGGCCTGGAAATCATAGACAGTGGTAAGTAATGGGGTACAATAAAATACAGCCAATCGATTTTGTTAGAAACTATTGATATTTCTTAGGGTATCGCATATAATATAGTTAAACCAAAAGGTTTCGTGTAGCGGCACGTAAAAGCTGTACTGTGCCCGGGCAGGGTAATTACTGGGACTATTTGATACTCGGAAGGGTATTACGCCCACACCAGGGAGATACGGTGAGTCCGCGCCGGGGACTTAATGATACCGGCGACATTTTAGACGTTCGGAAGGATGTCGCGGCTGACAGCCAGCATAAAACCGCTTTTTAAGATTATTGGCACTGGATAACAAAAAGTTGTCCGGTGCTGTTTTTATATTATAGTGATGATTGGGAAAAGATAGATGGGAAAACAACAGGATAGAGAGAAAATCGTACAGGAGATTAAAATAGCTGCCGATCTGTATAGGAAGCATTTAGTAGGTAAAAGATTTCTATATGTATTTGAAGGCAGATATATTGAGGTGCTTTATAAAGCTGCCAATTTCAGGCACTTAACAGGTGTGGCCACAAACCTTTCTGCAAAAAAGTTTTATAGTTATGCAGCAAAAAAGCTGCTTCAGGCTTCGCAGATATTTTTTACACCGCAGCACCCTTTTTCATTGTGTAAGCGTAAAATTAAGCATATCGGACAGATTGCAATGCTGGCTGGCTCAGAAGGCTTTATGTTGGAAGAGATTGTTACAGATACGAGAACTTATAAGTTTGGCACAACAGATCTTAATTTTACTCTATGCTTAAATAAAGAGTATGATGATCAGGGACAGCAAAAAGGCGATTGCTTTGTAGTAGAATCACTGCGAGATGAAGATTGTTTTTCTAAAAGTACAACAGCATATACAGTAACTCATATTTTCTCAGCACCGAATGATGCGAAAAAATATACAACTTTACTGTTTTTGGATGAAAATGCAATGATAGACAGTCTTCCGGATGAAATTAAAAACATGCTGGATCAAACTTTATTACATAAATAAAAATGGAGAGTCTTAGTTGGCGATTCAATTAATCTATCCTGAGGGTATGAGAATTATTGACAGCCGTATCATGTAAAACGCACATGGTACGGCTGTTTTTATACCCCAATAGGACCTGATGATCATAAAATTTTGAACGATTTCGGGGGTGTTTTTATCTGAGATGATTTTTTTTAAAATATTTGCAACCTTTTTAGGGATTCGCACGTCTAATAAGTAGGAGCACATAAATGAAGCTTCTATAGTATACTCCGGATGACTGGTCTGAGATAGGAGAATTGGAACTATAATGAATGAGGTTTTGATACGAAAAGCGAAGAAAGGCGACAAGGATGCTTTTTGCAGGCTCATGGATGAAAATGTACAGAGTATGTACAAGATTGCAGCAGCATATCTGAAAAATGATGAAGATGTTGCAGATGCAATACAAGATACGATCCTTTCCTGCTATGAAAATCTAAGAAGTCTAAGAAAGAACAGATACTTTAAAACATGGCTGATACGCATCCTGATCAATAAATGTAAAGATGTCATACAAAAGAATAAACTGGTTACTTTTATGGATCAAATTCCAGAAACCCCTTTTCATGAAGAATATGAGACAATAGAATGCTTACAGGCATTAGAACCATTGGATAGTAAATATCGTTTGGTTGTTATTCTGTACTACATGGAGGAATTTAATATCCGGGAAATCAGTAATATCCTGGATTTGCCAGAAAACACAGTGAAATCCCGCCTTCATCGTGGAAGAAAAAAAATCGCAGAGATATATGGATATAAAATTAAGGAGGAACGTGCCTAATGATGACTCTAAATAATAATGAGAAAGATTTCCAGAAAAAAATGCAAAAGGATACAGAGATTCCGGCGATTGTACATGAACATATCAATCAGGCATATCATTTGATTGAGAATAACACGGTTACTCAGAAAAAAGCACCTAGGGATCCATTCCACTGGATGAAAATCGGAGGCAGGGTAGCAGGAGGTATGGCAGCGGTACTGGCGGTCGGATTTATATTCTGTGCAACCAATCCAGTAATGGCAAAGAATATCCCGGTTGTAGGAGGGCTTTTTGAAATCTTGCAGGATAATGTAAGTTTCTTTGGTGATTTTTCGGATTATGCAACAACCTTGGAATCCGTTGATGGAACAACGGTAGATGGCAGTGAAGCAGATGGGGACAAGACAGGTAATGCCACTAGTGAGAATGCTTACATTAAAACAGCAGATGGGCTGACAATTACATGTTCTGAGGTATATGCCAACAGCCAGGCGGTCTATATAACTATGCAGTTTAAGAGTGATAAGCCATTTCCAGAAACGTCAACCAGGGCGGAAAGTGGAACACCGGTCATTGATCTGGATATGACTGGCGGTGTGGACTTTGATTCAGAAGCTAGTCCGGTGATCGACGGTCAGGTGGAAGGACAGTTTCTGGATGACAACACCTATGCATGCATTTTCCGTTATGATTTGGCAGAGGCGGCAAAAGACTATACGGAATATAATGAGAAATACAATGAAATGACACAGCAGGTAATGGATGAGATGGGAATAACTCAGGCGGACTTAGATGATCAGACGGATGAAGGTTATGCGCTGCTGGAAGAGTTTATCAATAAAGTATCTGAGCGTGGTGGAGCATATCAGAAATATATTAAAGATATTGAGATTCCGGATACTTTTAATCTGCATCTGGATATCACGAAGGTAAGAGGGCTGGAAGCAGACTATGAGTGGTCAGAAGCGGATGATGAAAACTATGGAAGGGATGCCGGCTACTACAAATATGAAGGTGACTGGAGTTTCGATATCCCGGTTACAGTAGATGATTCCCGGACAGAAGTATTGGAACTGAATGATACAAACGATGCTGGTATCGGACTCAAATCCGTAATTCGTTCTCCGTATGAACTGACGGTAAATGAACTTTATAAGGAAGGATCCAACAGTGACTGCTTCATGGTAGCTCTTGATGCCAACGGAAACACACTTCCATATAATGAGTCTACTGGAAACTGTAATAACTTCGCAATTCAGGACAGGGATATTTCGACAGTAGATATTTATTTCCTGGATTATATCCAGTATATGGATGAACTGAAGGGGCAGCAGAATTTTGATAATCCTACGAAAGAAGACGGACAGAGATGGAAAAAACTTCTGGAGGAAAATGCAAAGTACCATAAGACATTACATTTTGACAGTGACAATGCAAAAAACTAATTGATTCAAAGAAAGATAAATAAGACATGAGACCAAAAGAAGTGATAGGGCAATCAATGAGAACCACAAAATCGGCAAGACCAGGTTCAGTTGTTTATGTGCCGATGGATAAATCGGAATTCAGATCCATTATATTTTCAGAAAAGAAGAAAAATAAAATTAAGAAAATCGTAATATTGATTATATTGATGATTTTTGTTATAGGCTGTTGTATGTATGCAGGTATATCTTATTATTACTCATATCACTTCTTTTATGGGACGACCATCAATGGGATTGACAGTTCAAATAAGACAGCTTATGAGGTTGAGCAGGAGATTGCTGGGAAAAAGGAGAACTATACTATTCAGGTAAGGGCAAGAATGCAGGACCCGCAGGCCATTACAGGAAAAGACATTGATTATAAATACGTATCCAGCGGTGCGGTTCTCCAGCTGCTGAAAACTCAGAAATCATGGGAATGGATCGGCAGTCTTTTTGAAACAAAAAACTATATGGTTCAAGAAGAGGCTTCTTTCAGCCGGGAGAAACTGGAAGAACAGGTAAATTCATTAAATTGTGCGAAAAAAGAGAATCAGATAGCACCGGAAAATGCGTATGTAAGTTTTGTTAACTCAGAATTCACTATTGTGCCAGAAACGGAAGGCAACGAATTAAATACCAAAGAAGCTTATCAGATGATATGCAGGGCAATCGATAACGATGCGGCAGAGGTAGATCTGGAAAGTGATCCAAAGGCTTATAAGAAAGCAGATGTGACGAAAGAAAGTTCAGAGCTTCAGAATATGGTAAATACATATAAGAACCTGACAAAAGCAAATATCACATATACATTTGGAGACGAAACGGTAACACTTGATGGGAATACCATCAAAAACTGGCTGCAGTTTGATGAGAAAGGGCAGCTGCTCCAGAATGATGAAGCCTTCCGGCAACATGTAGTGGATTATGTGGCACAGCTTGCAGCAGATCATGATACAGTTGGCACTGAAAGACAATTCCAGACCACAAGCGGAAGGACGGTGTATGTATATGGCTCAGCTTATGGATGGAAGATTGATCAGGACAAGGAAGTAGCACAGCTCATGCAGGAAATTCAGTCAGGAACCCAGACAACCAGGGAACCGGTATATTCTATGAGGGCAAATGCACACGGAATCAATGATCTCGGAGATACATATATAGAGGTAGATCTTACAGAACAGTATATGTGGTATTATCAGAATGGAAATAGTATTTTCCAATCAGAAATCGTATCCGGACTGCCAAGCGATCCGGATAGAAAAACACCCCCTGGAATATTCACACTGAATTCAAAGAGCAGTCCGTCTGTGCTGCGAGGTGAAATGACAGCAAATGGAACCTATTCTTATGAACAGCCGGTAACGTACTGGATGCCATTCAATGGAGGAATTGGCTTTCATGATGCAGACTGGCAGCCGTACTTTGGTGGTGACAGATATCTTACAGGTGGTTCTCATGGATGCATCAATCTTCCACCAGAAAATGCCGGACAGCTTTATAGTCTTATTCAGTATGATGTCCCGATAATCTGTTTTTACTAATTCTATATTCAAGATGTACAGGACAGGAGCTAAGTTGTAATGCAGCTGGCTCCTGTTTTTCATTGTCAACAGTATCAGCCTGACGTATGATCACCATTTCGGTAATCCAGAACAAAGCAGACTTGATGTGGAAGTGGAAGAGCGATTGGTAAAAGCTAGCAATCTCTTCCTTTCACAAAGAGTGAAGAAGAGAAGGCACATTAATGGGATTGACGTATCAATACTGGAACCATATAATGGGTACAAAGAAAAATTTATTAATGGAAATAAACACATTGACAGAGCATGCAAAAGTGCTGTGATTAAAGTTTAAAACGAATCCTTATGAATATCATAAGTAATGCTGTCAAATACAATAAAGAAAAAGGAGTAATACTGCTTAGCTATTATGAAACACAGGTGGATGACAGGCATATACTTTTTGAGTTCCACTGCAAGGACACCGGGGTTGGAATGAGTAAAGAATTTCAGAACCATATTTTTGAACCATTTACTCAGGAAACAGGCGGTGCAAGATCTGTTTATGGAGGAACAGGTCTTGGTATGCCAATTACAAAAAAACTAATAGAGAAAATGGGCGGTACGATTAAATTTGAAAGCGAGAAAAATGTAGGAACCACATTCATGGTACAGCTTCCATTCCTTATTTCTGCTGATATGAAGCAGGTAGAAGGCCAGGAAGATGATGTATCAATTGAGGGCATGAGAATCCTTTTGGCCGAAGATAATGAATTGAATATGGAAATTGCGGAATTTCTTCTGACAAATGCAGGAGCAGAAATTATAAGGGCTTCAAACGGCAAGGAGGCTGTTGAAGCATTTGCAAAATCAGGTGTTGGTGAGATCAATGTAATTCTGATGGATATTATGATGCCAGTTATGGATGGCCTGGAAGCTACAAGAGAAATACGCACAACGAACAGAAGTGATGCATCTGCTGTTGTGATTATAGCTATGACCGCCAATGCTTTTACAGAAGATAAGACTAAAGCACTGAAGTCTGGAATGGACGATTATCTTACAAAACCACTGGAGTCAGAAAAACTGATTCGTGCCTTAAGTAGATATAAACACAATTAACAGTAACTTTCTTATTATCCTGATTCAGCCATAGAAACAGAGTGTGGTACGAAATATTATACGCAAATTTATTAAGTCAGACAAAGAGGGTGCATATCAATTGGATAATGATATGCACCCTCTGCCGATGTTTATTAACTGATGCATTTTGTTTATATATTCCCTTATTTTGTACATGGACTCTTTTATGTGAAAGGTGTATAATGAATGAAAACTACACGATAAAAATTATGGTGGCATAAGATCATGGCTGACTTGATAAATTTTGTTACGCTGTTGAATGGAAAATTTGATAATAAGGATCAATTTGAAAAAATAAGTAAGACAAATCCACAGTATCCATATGCAAAGCATATCAATACAATATGTAATTCCAGAATTGCAAATCTTCCAAATAGTTTCGAAGGCGTATTTATGATTGAAGAGAGCTATTATTCTGTACAGGGAACTACCCGCTCTTCTTCACATTTGTTTCTTTTCATGGAAGAAAGCAATTCAATAAAACTTATTTCTTATGAGATACCGGAAGGATATGATAAAAAGAATTTTACTTACAAAATGTTCAAAGGTGCCGACTATGATCAGCTAAAGTGTTCTGCAAAATTTACTCCTGCATTTTTCAGAAAATCAGGTGATATATGGGAAGGCGGAAGTGTAAGTATGTTTTCTCCCGTATTGAAATTTTCTCTGCATGAAAAGTTCACTGAAAATCAATTGGAAGTATCAGAGTCCATGGAAGTAAATGGGAAAAGAACTTTTGGTTATGATGAACCGATTATTTACAAACGAATAAAATAGAACATTGACAGAGGATGCTCTGCCAAAAAGATTGATTTGTTAAGAAGAGCAGGATTACTAGAGAAAGAGGAATACGTATGAACATTGTTTTTTCATCTGATAAGAAAGAATATAATACTATTAAAAAAGGTACTGAAATACTGCTGGCTGAAAATGACGGTTTCAACCAAAATATAGAATTGTTTGTTAAATTTCAGGACAGACCAGAAATATTGATCAATAAAAGAAAAAACCAGATTCATATCATCTGTCGGGAAATATCTCATTATTACCGCGCACTTAATTATGCCATATATCATATGGAAGAGGATGAATTTCAATATCAAGAGCATGTCTGTTTTGAAAGAAACGGTCTTATGCTGGATTGTTCCAGAAATGCTGTATTTACAGTTGAAAAGGTGAAATTCCTGATCAGGACACTGGCAAAACTTGGAATGAATGTACTTATGCTTTATACAGAAGATACCTATGAAGTAGAGGGGCAGCCTTATTTTGGAGCCTATCGCGGAAAATACACCAAGGACGAAATAAAAGAGCTGGATGCTTACGCCTCAATGTTTGGAGTAGAGCTTGTTCCGTGTATTCAGACCCTGGCTCATCTGCACAATGTGCTGAAGTGGCCGGGAATGGATAAGATTCGGGATTCTGCGGACATTCTCCAGCCTGAAAAAGAGGAAACTTATCAGTTTATTGAAAAGCTGCTCAGCGCAGTAAAAGAGAGTTTTTCTACTAACAGGGTACATCTTGGAATGGATGAGGCTGTCATGCTGGGACTTGGAAATTATCTAAAAGAAAATGGATATAAAAAAGGGTCACTGATAATCAGGGAACATTGTAACAGGGTCGTAGATATTTGCAGAAAATTAGAATTAAAGCCTATGATATGGAGTGACATGTACATTACAGCAAATTCTACAGGCGGATACTATGATCTGCCCGAAAATACGGACTGCTCCAAATGGGAAAAACCGAAAAAAGATTTAGGATTAGTATATTGGGACTATTATCATGATGATACCAGAACCTATGAAAAAATGCTGGATATCCATGCGCAGCTTTCGGATAACGTTATTTTTGCAGGAGGTTCTTGGATTTGGAACGGAATTTCCCCCAATTATTCTAAGACCTATGCGTGTACCAAAGCAGCTCTTTCTACTTGTAAAAAATACAATATAAAAGAGGTTCTCTGTACAGCATGGATGGATAATGGTGCAGAAACCCCGATGGATGCTTTGCTTCCGGGACTTGTACTTTTTGCACACCTTGATTTTCACAGAGACTATGACGAAACAATCCTTAAGCAGGAGTTCAGGAACTGCACAGGCGGAGAATTTGATGATTTTATGGCACTTGACAATTTTGATTCTTTATTCTTAAATACGAAAGAGAATGAAGAGGCTCAAAATCCTTCAAAATATCTGTTATACCAGGATCCAATGTTAGGCATTTTTGATTATCATGTGAAAGAATCAGGTGTCAATACAAAATCTTACTACCAAAACATACAGAAATGTATGAAGGAATGTGCAAAAAAAACAGGAAAATATCAGCTTTTATTCTCATTTTATGAAAAACTGGCGGCGGTATTAGCTGATAAAGCCGATTTGGGCATGTGCATAAAATCAGCATATGACAGATCGGACAGAGCAGCGTTGAAAGATATCAGTCAGAATGTTATTCCTGGAATCATCTGCAATCTGACAGATATGAAATCATCAAGAGAAAAAATCTGGATGAACGATGCAAAGCCATTTGGTTATGAGATTCTGGATATAAAAATTGGTGGCGTAATTACAAGACTTAAAAGTACAGGATACCGGATTGATAATTATCTGAATGGAAATGTGCTTCGTCTGGAAGAGCTGGAAGAGGAAAGACTTCCCTATTTTACCAAAGGAATGGACAAGCGGGAGAACTTATGGAATCGCATCATCAGTGGATGTGATTTGAATGACACGATCTGATAAAGGTAAATGAAGGGAATCAGGCTACGTGTGAAAATTCTAGTGATTTTAATAATTTTTGTATTTGCATTGTCTCTCTTTCGAATGATTCCGGAATGGAGTAAAAATAATAATAAATGTTCTCACCAGCGTTATAAACGATCAGAAAATAACGGTTTATACAGGAAATCAAAACTATTCTCACAGAATGGTTTTGGTTTCCTTTTTTGCTGTTACAAATCAGTTACAACTGCAATATAGAATTTAATGTATAATTAACCTGTGAAAAGATAGTTATAAAAACATGTGAGGTAATAATTATGAAGGCAAGAATCCTTGTGATAGAAGACGAAATGTCAATCAATGACCTGCTATGTATGAATTTGGAGATTGCAGGGTATGAAACAGTAGGATATCTGGATGGAAATGAGGCATATGAAGCAATTATTCAAGATCATGCGTTTCAGTGTGCACTTGTAGATATCATGCTTCCCGGAAGAGACGGCTATAGCCTGTTACCGAAATTGAAGCAGTATGAAATTCCCGTAATATTTCTTACTGCAAAGGGAGATATCGCGAGCAAGATAAAGGGATTAAAAGACGGTGCGGAAGATTATATTGTAAAGCCATTTGAAATGCTGGAAGTGATGGTTCGTCTTGAAAAAGTACTGGAACGTAATGGCACTGTACAAGAACAGATTCAAATTGGTGATGTCATCATTGATACTGCAAGTCGTACTGTTACAAAAATGGGCATGGAAATCTATTTAAAGCCAATGGAATATAACTGTCTCATGGTGTTCGCTAAAAACCCGAATAAAGCACTGACCAGGAATCAGATCCTGCAGGAACTGTGGAATGAAGAGTTCTGCGGAGAAACAAGAACTGTGGATGCACATGTGGGGCGTATCAGGAAAAAGCTTGGCTGGCAGGATAAGATTAAAACAATTCCCAGAATCGGTTACAGACTTGAGGTAGATTTATGAAACTCTTAATAAAGATCTTTTCTCAGACTACATGTATCATTCTGTTGGTATCGTTAGGGATCTTTCTTTATACCACTTATTGTTGGAAGAATCAGAGTATACAGAATATCAACAGTTATGAAAGCAGTATATTTAGAACAAACATCTTACAGTTTGAAAATAAAACAAGCCTTTCCGACGCTCAGAAACAGAATGCCGACAACGAAATGCGCCCCCAAATAGTTACTTATGCTTTTCGGCAGGTTTTTCATGACAGTGCGGTTTTATATCTTGATGGAAAAATGACCTATAATGGAACTGTTTATGAATTCGACGTAAAAAAGTTAAGAGAATTATGTAAAAGTAAGGCAAACATGGTGGATCATGGCAGCAACAGTGACGGTCATGGCCCTATGATCAGTCAGATAAATGGAAGGACACTTTTGTTATTTTACTATGGCAATGTAAATATGGGATATCAGATTGTTACTTATAAAGATATAACAGATGTAATAGAAAAAAGTCATCTGCTGTTTTTTCAGACTGGTGGATTTACTTTATCTTTGATCGTGGTGATGGGAATTGTCCTTTATTTGAGCCTTCGAAAAATCACAGCGCCGCTTATAAGCCTAAGAGAAGCTACGCTTCTTGTTTCTGAAGGTATTTATGATTTTAAAGTACCGTCAGAGGGCAATACAGAACTTGCGCAGGTAGGTGCAACCTTTAATTTTATGACAGGTAAAATAAAAGAACAAATTGAAAGTCTTTCTAACATAAACCGGACACAAAAACAGCTTATTGGAAGTCTGGCTCATGAGCTGAAGACCCCAATGACTGCAATCATAGGCTATGCAGATACATTGCTTACTGTGCGCCTAACCCCGGAAAGGCAGGAGAAGGCTCTTATTTATATTGAAAATGAATGTCGCAGGCTGTCAAGACTTTCTATGAAAATGCTGGAATTAACCGGACTCTACGAAGCTTCGGAAGACTCATTCAATCCAGCTGAAATACAGGTGGATAATTTCCTGAAAGAAGTAAAAGAACTCATTGATTGCAGGCTTCAGGAAAAAAACATCTCTCTTGATGTATTTTGTGAACCAAAAGAATTGGTAAAGAAGTTTGATCAGGACTTAATGATAAGTGTAGTGACAAATCTAATTGATAATGCAGTCAAAGCTTCCAGGAAAGAATCTAAAATTGTGCTTGAGGCAACCCCAGACCATCTGATGGTTCAGGATTTTGGAAAGGGAATACCGAAAGAGGATCTGGAAATGGTGACGGAACCATTTTATATGGTAGACAAATCTCGTTCCAGGGCAAAAGGAAGTGTAGGACTCGGTCTTTCTTTATGTCAGAAAATTATAGAACTGCACGATTTCCAACTGAAGATTGAAAGCAATCCGGGAAAAGGAACTACCGTCTCTGTTTTCTGGTAATCACACTAACGTTTACATATCAGTTACAAATCGCGAAAGATTTGGTGTAATGCTCGATGATATACTTATAACAACCTTAGAAAGGAGATATTACCAGAAATGAGAAAAAACATAAAAAAGTTTGCAGGAATAGTGCTTTGTATTGGAATGTTTACAGGATGCGCACAGACCCCGGATTCTTCTTTGGTAAAGCCAAAGGGGAGCAAGGCTGTAGATGCTTATACGGAAGCGGATGATGTTAGCGGTTCTAAAGGAGAAGCATCTGAAAGCAAGAACGATGACGGTTCAGAGTCAAAGACAACCATCAGGAATCTCATTGATGCTCCTCAAAATTATAAAAGCCATGTGGAAGATGACAGTGCCAAGCTCGTGGTAAATACAGATGCAAGCGTAGAAATTCCGGAAGTGGAAAAGATATCTGCTATTTCTGTCACCGCGGCAGAAGTTACCCAGGAGCTTCTCGACCGTATTACAAACGCATTCTTCTCAGAGGCAAAACTTTATACCATGGATAGTTATTACGTGAAGACAAAGGATGAAATTAAAAAAACTCTGGATGAACTAAAAGAAGACGTTGCAAACGGAAACCTGGACCCGTATAACTATGGAACAGATGATGATGGGAATTATGTCTATGATATCTATGAAGATATTGAGACATGGGAACGGGAATACGAAACTGCTCCGGAAAAGAAAACCCTGACAGAGGCAAAACCTGTTGCCGGAAATTTTTTCGATTGTATTGCACAAATGCCAGACGATTCACAATACTATTATAAAATATCTTCCGATGGCTCCGATACCTTGTCAGTCAAGATCAAGAAAGCAGCAAACAAGGGCGGGGAAAAAATACCGGAGGATGCAATGTGGTGTGATTACGGATATTCTGAAGAGGAAGAAAAACCCACAGAAGAATCTATCGGGCTGTCCCTGGATGAAGCAAAAAAACTTGTAAAAGAAAAAGTTGAAAAAATGGGCATCACAGATTTACAGTTTTCTAACTGGAATTACGCGGTGTGCAAAAGTTTTGAAGGCGATAATAGTTCAGGTAATTTTGGAAATGGATATAGAATTGATTATGCACGTACCATAAATGGTGTGCCGGTCACTCAGACAATTGCAGATGGTGGGGCATTGGAAGATATGGACAGCACAATGGAAACATGGTCTTATGAAAGTCTCTGTTTCTATGTCGATAAAGACGGCATAGAAAGCATGACTTATTCAAATCCCTACACAATTGGTAAAATAAAGACAGAGAATTTAAATCTTCTTTCGTTCAGCGAGGTTATGAAAATTTATGAAAAAATGATGGTGGTAACAAACGCTGATAATATGCAATATGAAAATTCCAGGGTCTATAATATTGATCGGATCGTTCTTGGTTATGCCAGAATATATGAGCCGTCTACTGACGCACACACAGGTATTCTGATTCCCGTCTGGGATTTTTTCGGCAGCATGACTTCAGAAGGTGAATATAACGGAGAAACAGAATCAAATACCAGTAAAAATCCGAATGAAAGTTTCCTTACCATTAATGCCGTGGATGGCAGTATCATAGACCGGAATCTGGGTTACTGACATGAGACAGGTATTTGGAATTGTAAGGTACAATTTCTTCGGATTTCTACGCAATCCCAAAGTTATTTTTATATTTCTGTTAGAATTTGTACTGAGTTTCCTGCTTACAGGCAGAATCATGGTTGTAATGGAGACCTACGATACACCGGTACAGGCCATTGAACCATTTATCTGGACATTTGGGGATGGGATAGCAGTACTGTCCAGTTCGCTGCTCTTGCTTCTTATGTTTTCTGACCTGCCGAAGATGACACCTATTACTCCATACCAGCTGACCCGGACAACCAAGAGGAAATGGCTTTTAGGTCAATTCATTTATGTTATTCTTGTAACTGTTTTATATACGGTTTTGATGCTGCTGTTTACGGCCGTGCTGTGTATGAAAAAGAGTTATCCAGGTAACCTGTGGAGCGAAACTGCGGCCATGCTTGGTTATTCAGAATTAGGAAAAAACCTGCAGGTCCCTTCTACAGTAAGGGTCATGGAAAGTATCTCACCCTATGGCTGTATGCTGCAGGTTTTCTTCCTTCTGTTTTGTTATTCGCTGACCTTAAGCTTTGTAATCCTTGTAGGAAATCTCTATAAAGGGAAGACTAAGGGGATGATTTTTGGTCTTCTTTACAGTGTCTTTGGTTTTTTATTGGACCCGAAAGTACTGGCTGCAATTTTACATAAAGAAAAATACGAAATGTATCAGGTAAATGTATTAATCTGCTGGATCAGTCCTCTGAACCAGGCAGTATACGGAAAACATAACTTAGGTTATGACCCATTGCTTCCGAAAATCTCGCATTCCTATATGTTTTTTCTGGGTATTTTAGTTCTTCTTGCAGTTTTTGCAATTAACCGGATGAAAAAATATACCTTTGAATTTCTTGGAGAAAAGACATGATCGGAAGGGGGAAAACCTATGTGGGGTGAAACAAAACGTATGTGTTTTAATAAAAATTTTCTGGCAGCATGGCTGATAGCCTGCATTTCCATAGCCATTGGACAGACTTATCCCAGCTTAAAAAAAGCACTGACATGTGGTACTTTTATCAGTATACTGGAAGGTTCTCTAAAAAGCCAGGCAGTATCTTTTGCCATTCCGGTAGCAGCCGTATTGCCATGGAGTGATTCCGTTCTGCAAGAATATAAAAGTGGATTTTTAAAGGAGATACTTCCCAGAACGACTCGCAGACAGTATATCGAAGGTAAAGTCTTTTCCATTATGGTATCTGGTTTTATGGTCTGGACGTTATCTATACTAACGGTACTTTTTATCAATTTTATTGTGTTCTATCCGCTGGAGATAAAGGGTGCTATTCAGAAAGAAGCACTTCTGGACTTACTCATGAAGGCATTTCGGACAGGACTTATCGGAAGTATCATAAGTACTTTCGGTGGAAACTGCGGGATTTTATGGGATTCTGCTTACATGGCATATGGAATCCCTTTTGTAAGCTTTTATTTCGGAATTATCCTTCATGACCGCTATTTTAAGAATCAGATATGGTTTTATCCAGTAGAATGGATACTGGCTGATGAAAATTGGGGACCGGACAAAATAGGACTTTGGCTATTTCTACTGTTGTTTTTATTAGTAATGCTGGGAATTCTGGGAGGTGTTTTATATGGAAGATTGGAAGAAATCTGAAGGGACATTTAATCTGGCCTGTGATCCGCAAAGAGCAAGTGGAATGATGCAGAACACCTGCGTAAAAATAGAACACGTGACCAAACGTTTCGGTGAAGACATCGTGTTACAGGAAGTAAATCTTTCCCTGAAAACAGGGAACGTCTATGGGATTGTTGGAAATAACGGTTCCGGAAAGACCGTTCTTATGAAATGCATCTGTGGGTTTCTCCCTGTAACTACGGGCACTATTTTTGTATTTGGAAAAAAAATAGGACATGATGTGGATTTTCCTGAAAGTCTTGGAGTTATTATCGAGACTCCCGGTTTTCTTACACAATATACGGGCTTTAAAAATCTGGAGATCCTGGCAGACATGAATGGCCGGATTTCGAAGGCCGATATCCGCATAGTCTTAAAAAGGGTAGGATTGGATCCGGATATGAAGAAACCAGTCGGAAAATATTCCCTTGGAATGCGTCAACGCCTTGGTATTGCACAGGCCATTATGGAAGATCCTCTTTTTTTGATTCTGGATGAGCCGTTTAATGGACTGGATAAACATGGCGTGGAAGAAATAAGAGAACTTCTGCTGGATTTAAAAGCAGCAGGAAAAACCATTTTGCTGGCAAGCCATAATGAAGAGGACATCAGAATCTTATGTGACCACGTATATGAAATGGATGGAGGAATCTTAAGAGAAAGGACTGCCTGATAATGAGAAATTTATTTGTGAAAACGGCATTAGTATTGTGTACGACAATAATATTTCTTCCAGCTACCGTTTTTGCCACAGAGCCTCAAAACACGGAGATTACATCTGCTGAAGAAGGATTTACGGACTCGGATCCGTCCGTATCTTATGAGAATGACAACTCGTTAACCCTTGATGAAAAAGAGGATGAATCTACGAGTACCGAACCTCCGAGTACCGAACCTCCGGCAGAGGATGAAAAGACTCCTGATAAAGCTGATAACGATAAAGAAAATCCGGATCCGGATATTTTTACATCAGGAGATGACTTTGGTGATGGTTCTAAATCGAATCCTTTTCATGTTGTAATAGACAGTGATAATCAGGAGGACGGTGACGCCCCACAGATAACAGATCCGGTTATAGACAACGGAGGGTATTCGGGCGGTGGGGGAGGAGGTAATTCAACATCAGACTCATCAAGTGAAAAAATATTACATAAACCGCAGGTATTATTAGAAGACAGCAATCTTTCAGGTGGACGATTGGAGGCTGGTTCTACAACAGAAATGTCGCTGACATTTCGAAATAAAAGCTGCAGTCAAAATGTATTTGGTTTAAAAATTTCCCTTTCTACAGAGAACAAAGGAATCGAATTTGAGAAAAACTCTTTTTATGTACAAGTCCTGGCTCCTGGTGAAGCAATTACTTTGGAACAGATGATTACTATAACAGAAAACTGTGATCCTGGCCAGGCTGTCATTACTTTTTCTCTGGATTATGAAGATTCGAAAGCAACTGCAACTACCGGTACAGAATTACTGTCTTTTCAGATCATCCAACCGGTTCGTGTTAAATTGGAAGCTTCAGATATTCCATCTGTTTTATACGCTATGGATACAGTAGAAATCCCGGTAAAAGCAATGAATCTAGGAAGAGACAAAATATATAATGCAAGTGTCAGCTTAAAAGCTGATGAATTAAGCTCAAACGATACTGCATTCTTAGGGACCATAGAGGCCGGAGATTTATCCCAGGGAAGTCTTCGCATATATGTAAAAGGAAAAACAGGAAAATGTGCAGGTCAATTAATCCTTACGTATGAGGATGCCGATGGCAAATCGTATGAGGAAGAAATAAAATTTGATTCTGAAATCAAAGAAACCCAGATAAAGTCTTTAAAGGTTGAAGATGACCAGGAGAAAACCAATAACTGGTGGTATTCCATAGCTGCAGTTGTTGCAGTACTGCTTATTTCCATAATCCTGATTCTGGTCAGAAAGCTTCATAAGAAAAATATCCTTCTTGAAGAAGCGAGAAAGGCGGCTTCTCATTGAAAAGAAAAAAAATAGACAGCTTTACCTTATTTGTCATACTTCTGCTGACATTGACACTTACATTATCAGGAATTCTGCTGGCAGGCATGAAAGAAGAAAAACGGCAATTTACTGTGCTGCTCCCACTTGGAGATCTGGCTTATGATGAAGATTTTTTGCAGAAAGCGAAGAAGATAAAAGGTATAAAAGAAATCTGGCCAGTCATAGAAGTCCCGGTTGTCATCAAAATTGAAGATTATACGGAAACAACGACTTTTTCAGGAATTGATATGAATGCGTTTGGAAAAAATCCAACTCAGAATGAACTGGGGAAGATGCCGTTGTTATTGCTGGGAAATGGTTCCCTACGGGATATGAAAGACTATAATAATCATGCCATTTCAAAAAAACAACAGGAAAAATTTTTAGAAATGGGTGAAAACCTGAATATTTTTTATTCCCTGGATGAAAAAGAGAAGGAAACTTCCAAAGCCATAGATGATCTTACCACTTTATCCGGCAATTCCGCAAGAGGACCGCAAACCTCATATATGCCCTGTAAAGCCGCTGTAGTAACAGAAGGCAACGAAATCTACATACCCATTTCCCAGGCACAGGATCTCTGCAGAGAAATAGGAGAGCCTTCTGAGATCAGTAAAGTATATCTAAAAATAAATGGAAAAAATAACCTGGAGAACGCAAAGAAAATACTTTCAGGAATTTAACATAATATATAGCAATTCGGCGATTGCCTTCGAAATGGTCTCGCGGCGGGCCGCTGCTTTAAATGGGCGTATCAATTTGTCTGCTGTACGACGGTTTTTTTTCTTTTGCCATCGACCGGCAGAATGGCTTAGTTATTATTTCTGAACGGAGTCCGCTTCTTCTTGTGTGAGTTGACCATTTTTAACTGCATCAGAAATAGCTTTGTCTAATTCCTCAACTGTGGAATAATCCCCGATGTGTACTGCTTTTCCGTTATCTTTTGTTATATCAACACTATAAGAGGAAACTACATCTTCAGTAGGTGGAATCATGGAGTAGGTATCGCCGTCACCGTTGTCTTTGGAATACAATACTCCTTTTTTGATACTTTCCAGAGTTCCTTTATAGCTGTCCATCATAGCAGCTACGCTTTCCTGTGTAAATTCATGGAATACGCCTTCCCCATCATACCAACCATCTCCGGTTCCAATCAAAGATTCCATTTCTTTTTTCTGTTCGTTCATCCACGCCTCATATTCATCAGCTGTCCACCACTGCACATCTGGTGCTGCATTGTTCTTCTCATAATCTGCCTCATCGACCCAATTTTTACCGTCAACGCTGATTTGTCCACCGTCTGTATCCTGATAGAGAATATCTGCACTGGATGTGTTTCCTGTTTCGGATGTTGAAACCTTTGGTGTATCCGAAGCCAATGCACTTGCATAACTTGCATAAGTAACTCCTGCAATGCTTAAACAGATTGCTCCACACAGTCCTATTGACCAAATTTTTTTGTTCTTCATTGATAAAACCTCACTTTCTAAAAATTGTAGCTACCCTCTTGAGGACAGCTATAATATAACAAAGCAACTTGGATATAATTTGCAAGGATTATGGATTTTAGATGGAGTTGTCTATCGGCTGCCTGCAAGGCAATTCAAACCAAAACAGTACACCATTGTTTGTATTTGAAATGCCGTACTTTGCTTGGTGCATTTCCATGATTTTGCCAACAATATAAAGCCCTAATCCGCTTCCGCCGGAATTACGGTTACGAGATGTATCTGCCCGGTAGAAGGCTTCAAACAAATGTGGAATAGAATCGTCAGGCACACGGACACCTGTGTTTTCAATTTCACCACGAATTGTACCATGCGTTTCGGACAAAGATATACGAATCAGTTTACCACTTGGAGAATAGTGAGTTGCGTTTACCAATATATTTTGAATCGCCCGTTCCATCTGTGCTTGTTCCACTTCACAATAAAGACGGGTAGGAATATTTGCTTCAAGGCACTGTTCCTTTTCTTCCAATAAATCTGTTACAGTGGCAATCTGTACCCGAAATATTTCCGCAAAATCAACGGTTTTATATTCAGTTTTTTGAGTTCCTTCCGCTTTGGAAACATACAGCAGCTCTTTTACCAACTTTTCCATCCTATCGACAACGGCCAGGGAACGCTCCATGTACTCTATATGGTTTTCATAACCGCAGACTCCGTTCAGCATTCCCGCCAAATGTCCTTTCAAGATGGTTAGTGGTGTTTTCAGTTCATGGGATGCTGCCGAGAAAAAGTCTACCCGCTGTCTTTCTAACTCCTGTTCCTTTTCAATATCTGTTTTGAGCTGTTGGTTGGCAGTTTGAAGGTCGTTCAATGCAGTGGATAGCGAAGCAGACAATGAATTTAGATTTTGCGCCAAACACCCTAATTCATCTTCTCGTCCTGTACCACATTGACCGGAAAAATCCAATTCTGCCATTTGCTTTGAAATCTTGCTCAGTCGCACAATAGGTCGAGTGATGTACCGTGTATAGAGCCATGCACAAAGGAGCGAAAGCAGAAAGATCATTAGGATAACATACGGAAGAATAGACAGCAATACCTTTGTTGCCTGCTGTACAACGAACAAATCCGTTTGAACTGCCAATTCATAAGCAGTACCGTTTTTTAACGTGAACGGGTAAAAATTTGTCGTGGTTTCCCCAGACGGTTGCATATCTATGAACGATTCATCTTCATCGAATGTAACTGTGCAATCTGCCGAAGCAGTAGAGGTTTCCATTGATGCCTCGTCGGGATATATCATACGACCGTTACTATCCTCAATCCAAAAAGCAGCATTTGTTTCCTTTGAAAAATTAGATATGTCATTTTCGCAATCAGATATATTGTCAAAGGATGTCATTTGCTCAACAAGGTGCATAGCGGATTTCTCCGTAGCCGAATTTATCAAATTGGAGTATGTCGTAGGTAACAGTTTTGAAATGAAAAAATATGTTCCGCCGCAAGCTGCACCCAGTAGAAGAAATGTAATTATAAAAATCTTGACGGATAACCGTTGCTTAATGTACTTTGTCAATTCTGTATCCCACCCCTCTGATTGTTTTGATATAGTCAGCATTCAGCTTTTTGCGAATGTTCTTTATGTGACTGTCAACGATCCGATCTTCGACCTCCAAATCGTCCGCCCACAATCGGTCAAGTAGCATTTGCCGAGTAAAGACCTTTCCCTGATTTTCAAGCATAAGCCTAAGAAGCGCAAACTCTTTGCTGGTTAAAACAACCTCGTTTCCGCCTTGATATACATGGAATCCGTCAACGTCCATACTCAGCTCTTTATAAGTAAGCAGGGGTTGATTTTGATTTTCCACAGTCCTACGGCGAAGAATAGCCGCAATCTTGCACAGCAGGATTTTGGGCGAAAAGGGCTTTGGAATGTAATCGTCAATCTGCTGTTCAAAACCCTTCAACTGTTTTTCTTCATCCGAAAGCGCAGTAAGCATAATAATAGGGACTTGTGACCGCCTACGAATGACCTCACATACACCATAACCGTCGATTTTAGGGAGCATGATGTCTAACAGCACAAGGTCGATGGTATCCCCAAACATTGCAATCCCTGCCACACCGTCAGAAGCAACAGCAACTTCATATCCCGCATCAATCAGATGGTTCTTTAATATATCCTGAATGTCAATATCGTCCTCAACAATTAAAATCTTCTGCATTGTTCCACCTCCGATTTTTCAAATATAGCAGAGAAATATGTATCTATTATGGAGTCTCAAATTTTATCCGCATTTATTTTACCGCCATTCTTTCAATCTATCAATGTTGTCATCGGGTATGTAGAATAAAATACTACTAAAACATAAAACTGCGTATCGTCCTCATAATCAAACCTGAATACCTTTTACCAAATCGTCACCTTGCTGGACATTTCCGTAGACCAGTTCTTTTATCCTGACAGGCAGAACAGCGAAAGTAACTGCTGCCAGCACATTGATGTCCTTATAAACTCTAATGAAAAAGAATTTGTCGTGATAGAAGCCACAACCGAGGGCATTAAGAAAGCCAGAGAAACGGAGGTTCCAGGAAAATCTACATACCCATTTCCCAGGCACAGGATCTCTGCAGAGAAATAGGAGAGCCTTCTGAAATCAGTAAAGTATATCTAAAAATAAATGGAAAGAATAACCTGGAGAACGCAAAGAAAATACTTTCAGGAATTTAACATAATATATAGCAAGAAGTCTCCTTCCTTTACAGATGTGCAATGAATTGTAAAAGTACTGTACGAACGCTGTAAAAGCAAAAAAGAACACTTGGTTGGTGATGCAGTTCATGGTATAATAGTATCAGTTGATAACATAAATGATAAAAAAGCTAATTTTGTTAAAAAAGGATCACAATGTACATTTGAATATCAGATTTACTGCTTTTTGATCATGTGGTTGTAGTGTTCCGTGCATAGCCCAGAATGGAACTAAGTAAAATTATCAATGTCTGTTCCTTTTTCAAAATCTGAGATTTAATTGGCAGAAGTATATCACATGATAATGTTTATGGTATGGAAAAAAGCTTTCGTTGTAGCCTATGGTTCTGCATGGAAAGTTATTGGATAAAAGATACTGATTAATACTTGGTAAAATGAGGGAGCTCACAAATGAAAAAAATTACAATTGCCTTAATTATGGTTATATCATTAATAGCACCAATTCAGACAATGGCGGAGAGTGTTACTCAGAACGGTACAATAATAGAGCCTTTGGAACAGAATATTGAACAGATCATCGATGAAATCACTTCTGAACCGCGTCCAATAAATTCTGATGCAATACAGAATGTAAAAGAATATATTAGTGAATATTTTGGCAATCAGGGATATGACAATATAGAATACCAGAAATTCGAATATAACGATGAAAACAATGAGAATGCAATAAGGCATTCCTCGCAGGCGGATGTGTTTCTGGCATCAACAGCCGAGAATGCAATTGTTGACGGCATTGGTGAAAATATCATTGTGACAAAAAACTCATCCATTGATACTACAAAAAATCTGATCATAAGTGCCCATTATGACAGTGCAGAAGATTCGGTGGGCGCCAATGATAACGGTTCCGGAGTGGCAGCAGTGCTTGAACTGGCAAGGATTTTAAAAGATACAGAGATACCGTATAATATAAAATTCATCCTGTTCTCGGGCGAAGAGAAATATATGCTGGGTTCAAGATGGTATGTTGGTAAGCTGACGGAGGACGAGCGGAAACAGATCATCGGAGTAATAAATATTGATACTATTGCAGAAAAAAGTGATCTGGGTTATATGGCGATGATCGAAGGAAACAAAAGACCAGACAATGCGGAATATGATGATGAGGGATTGAAAAAACTGGCAGAATTAAATAAAAACAGTATGTCAGAACTATTTACACCCAGTGACAGATTTTTCCTGACAATGGCAACCAACAGTGACCATTATCCGTTTGCATTAGTGAATATCCCGGCAGTATCTATTGTCCAGGACTGGCAAGATGGTTTGAACGTGAATGATAGTTCTGATGTAAAAGAAAATATGGATATACAGAGAATTGTGGAAGTGATTGATCAGGTTATGGAAGTACTTCCAACGATCAATTAAATTTATATCAAAAATCTCCCACTAATGGTAGTGTCAGATAAAAAACATTGTAGAAGTCAGTAATATTAATGTTTTTCATGGTGCTAGCACGGTGTGAAGTCGAAACAATCAAATACTGACAGAGACTAGGAGGTGGAATAATGAAAAAATGGATCGTGATGCTGGCGGTACTTGTTATGTTCTGTCTGGCGGGATGCGGGGAAAAGCCGATGACAGCAGTGTATTTTCATACAGATGATAACAGCTGGTATTTTGCGGATCTGGACACGGACACGATTTTCTCCGGAACGATACCGGATAAGCTTACGGATGAGAATGGAAAGAAGCTGACAGAGGAAGATATGACAGACGGAGATGTTTACCTAATCTATGGAGATGGTATCATGCTGGAAAGCTTCCCGGGACAGTATCCGGGAATCACAAAGATGGTACGGAAAGAACAAGGCAATCAGGAAAAGGCCGATCATTACCGGAAAGAGCTGCTTTCCATGATGCGTCCGGTGACTGGAGAGTGATAAAATAAAGCTTTTTTATAAAAATATTAAAAGAAAATATATATCCATTTCTTCTATATTTTGATAAACTATATATTAAGGCCACTGAGAAGAATAAATTTTAACAAATGTAGCAAGAATTCTCCCACCTCTTCAGGTGGTGAGATGAATTGCACATCTGAGCATATCTGCTCAAAAAAAATCTCTATAGTATAAAAGAAACACTCGTTCTCCCTTCCCTGATGTAGTATACTGAAAAAGAACAATTAGTTCATAAATACATATCCGTCGATATAAGAAAAAGGACGATAAATATAATGGAGTTAGACCATGAAAGATGCATTCTGGAGTCAGATCTTCTGTCTGCTCAGTGCAGGCGGAGCAACGATTGAAACGATACGGCAGTATATAGAAAGCCAGGGTGAGAAGAATGAACCG
>NZ_JAJEPT010000008.1:0-149234 GCF_020686995.1 Blautia fusiformis | reverse complement strand
TAGCCAAGTCCGGAAGGGATAAACGCTGAAGGCATCTAAGCGTGAAGCCCCCCTCAAGATGAGATATCCCATTCTTAGTGAAGTAAACCCCCTTGAAGACGACGAGGTAGATAGGGCAGAGGTGGAAGTGTGGTAACACATGGAGCTGACTGTTACTAATCGGGTGAGGGCTTGACCAAGAAACGCAGGTTAAGAATTGATTCAAGAGTTTGATTAACGATCAACAAGCATGTATGTAGTTTTTAAGGTACAAACCTTAATTAAATATTTAAGTAATCCTCCTTAGCTCAGTCGGTAGAGCATGCGGCTGTTAACCGCAGTGTCGTTGGTTCGAGTCCAACAGGGGGAGTTTTTTTGTTTCCTGTAAATGTAAAGTTTATGGGATTTTTTTATGCTTGATCTGTGACAGGATAAGGATGTAAAAACGTGCAGATATAAATATAAATAAGATATATTTATATCTGCACGTTTATTTTTGTAACTACAAATAGAAATATTGACTGTTAGAGATAATCAATAAATTTATAAAGCTATGACAGAGAAATTCTGGCTTATCGAATGAAATTAGTCATGATCTTCTGCTCTGTCTCCGGAGCGTCGATACCGGCCTTTTTACCGGCTTCAATACATTTTAACAGCCATGCCATGTTATTGCCTAACGTACGCATGATCTGGAGGCCTTCAGCGTCTTTTCTGACGTCATCCGGGGTATTGCCGTGAACCATTGTCCAGTAGTTTCCGGACACGACAGGCATCTGATGATAGGTAAAGTATTTGATCAGAACATCCAGAGTAGCAGTAGTACCGGCACGTCTTGCGGAAGCAACAGCTGCGGCAGGCTTGTGGATCATATCCTTTCCGGCCTTGGAAGCGAATTTATCCATGAATTCGATGATCTGTCCGGAAGGAGAAGCCCAGTAAACCGGAGAACCAACAATAAGGGCGTCAGCCTCTTTCATAATGGCAGCTGCGTCAGCAACGTTTTCCTGAGAAGGATCCCCGGCCTGGAAGATTTCTGCCTCCACACCGTTCTTCTTTAAGGTTTCTGCGATCTCTGTAAGAGCTGTATAAGTGCAGCCTTCTTTGCGAGGACTGCCGTTGAGTAATAAAACTTTCATTATTGTCATCCTTTCATATGATTTTTTAAGTCATCATACTTTCAATTATATACAGAGAAAAAATAATGTCAATGTTTGAAAAAAACAGAAAAAATTTTCCCGGGTAGGGTTTGAGAAAGGAAATACAAACCCTTGGAAAGCCCATTTTATAAGGCTTTTCGGCCTGTTTTCCGGCTTTGTAAAAAAAATTGAAATTTTTCAAAAAAAAGCTTGCAATTATAAAAAAGGTATGGTATTATTTAACTCGTCGCTGAGGGAAATACAAAACAGCGAAACATAAAAAAGAAATATGGCTCCATGGTCAAGCGGTTAAGACACCGCCCTTTCACGGCGGTAACAGGGGTTCAAATCCCCTTGGAGTCACTTAAAACTAAACTGGATATTCATTGACTCGATTCAACATTTGGTGTTTAATACGCCGATGTGGCTCAATTGGCAGAGCAGCTGATTTGTAATCAGCAGGTTATCGGTTCGAGTCCGATCATCGGCTTTTTGGACCTTTAGCTCAGTTGGTTAGAGCAACCGGCTCATAACCGGTCGGTCCTGGGTTCGAGTCCCCGAAGGTCCATTTTAAAAGTTTTATATTTTGTATGGCCCAGTGGCTCAGTTGGTTAGAGCGCCGCCCTGTCACGGCGGAGGTCGAGAGTTCGAGTCTCTTCTGGGTCGTTCATATTTGGGGTCTTAGCTCAGCTGGGAGAGCATCTGCCTTACAAGCAGAGGGTCATAGGTTCGAGCCCTATAGGCCCCATTTTTGAACAAATTAATTGAATATGCGGGTATGGTGGAATAGGCAGACACAAGAGACTTAAAATCTCTCGGGGGCAACTCCGTGCCGGTTCAAGTCCGGCTACCCGCAGTATCAGTAAGATTCCTTTTTAGGGATCTTTTTTTGTATCATAAAATTTATTGATGAAAACGGGAAAATATTCCTAGCTTATTGGTAGGGATATTGACAAGGCTATTTTCCCATGATAGAATCCTGACAGTTGTAAAACAAATCGGACAGATATAAAAAATATATCCGTTGTCAGTATAAATATACATGGAAAGAATATAAGGAGAGGTCAGAAAATGCTGAATCAGTTTTCAAGAACAGAATTATTAATCGGAAAAGAAGGAATGGAAAAGCTGAAAAATTCCAGAGTCGCAGTATTTGGAATTGGCGGTGTTGGCGGATATACGGTGGAAGCACTGGTCAGAAGTGGCGTAGGTACCCTGGATCTCATTGATGATGATAAAGTATGCCTCACCAATATCAATCGCCAGATTTACGCAACAAGAAAGACCGTAGGGAAATATAAAGTTGACGTGGCCAGAGAACGTATTCTTGAAATTAATCCGGATGCAGTTGTAAATATCCACAAAACATTTTATGTGCCGGAGACAGCAGATTCCTTTGATTTTTCCCAGTATGATTATGTAGTCGATGCGATCGACACTGTAACCGGAAAGCTGATGCTCGTAGAGCAGGCAAAGGCTTCAGGAACACCGATCATCAGCTCTATGGGGGCCGGAAATAAGATGGATCCAACAGGTTTTATAGTGACAGATATTTATAAAACGTCCGTCTGTCCCCTTGCAAAGGTCATGCGCCGTGAACTGAAAAAAAGAGGAATCAAAAAACTGAAGGTGGTTTACTCACAGGAGAAGCCAATGACTCCAATTGATGATATGGCGATCAGCTGCAAGTCTCATTGCATCTGTCCTCCGGGAACAGAAAAAAAATGTACTCAGAGACGTCAGGTACCGGGAAGTAATGCCTTCGTGCCTTCCGTAGTGGGACTGATCATTGCCGGTGAGGTTGTAAAGGATCTTATTAAATAAAAATTGGATTATTCTGTGTTACTGAGAACGGAATGAACAATAACCATTCTGTAAGAACAGATATTGCATGTATACTTATATTGTGCAATATCTGTTTTTTTGTGATAAAATATTTTTTACAGATAGTTTTGTAAATAAAAGAGAAGGACAGATAAAGTATGGGGATCGTTGAAAAATTTATAAAAGAAGGACAGCTGACAAAGGAAGAATATCCGGAACTTCTGCACTTATACCAGGATCCGGATACGGTTCGTCTGCTTCGGGAAGAGGCTGTCCGTATACAGAAAAAATATTTTGGAAATAAAATATATACAAGAGGTCTGATAGAATTTACCAATTACTGCAGAAATGACTGCTATTACTGCGGGATCCGCCGTTCTAACAGGAATGCCAGCCGTTACCGCCTTACGAAGGAAGAAATCCTGCAGTGCTGCGAGAATGGCTATGAGCTGGGATTTCGGACATTTGTGCTCCAGGGAGGGGAAGACCCATGGTTTAATGATGACCGGATGGTTGACATCATCCGGTCCATCAAACAGGGATATCCGGACTGTGCGATTACGCTGTCCATTGGGGAGAAATCAAAAGAAAGCTATCAGAGATTTAAAGATGCTGGAGCAGACCGCTATTTACTCCGTCATGAGACGGCCAGTGAGGAACATTATCGTTATCTTCATCCGGAGAGTTTAAGTCTTGCAAACCGTAAACAGTGTCTTTATACCCTGAAGGAACTGGGATATCAGATAGGTGCCGGATTTATGGTAGGTGCGCCGGGACAGACGCTGGAGTATCTGGCGGAAGACCTTGTTTTTCTTAAAGACCTGAATCCGCATATGGTGGGGATCGGACCATTTGTCCCGCACCATGATACGAAATTTGCAGAGGAACCGGCAGGAAGTGTGGATCTGACACTGTTTCTGCTGTCTGTCATCCGGATCCTGCTTCCGCAGGTACTTCTTCCGGCAACCACAGCACTGGGGACCCTGGACCCCAGAGGCAGGGAAAAGGGTTTTCAGGCGGGTGCAAATGTAGTAATGCCCAATCTTTCTCCGGTGAAGAACCGTAAACAGTATGAGCTTTATGATAACAAGATCTGTACAGGCGAGGAAGCAGCAGAGTGCAGAGGGTGCCTTACCAGACGTGTGGAGTCTGTAGGCTATGAAATCGTTACAGACCGTGGAGATTCCCCGATGACAGATTGACACGGGGTACAAAATACTTTCTTTTTTCAGCGATTTAAGGTAAAATATCAGTAAGATCAGATTGCTAAAAAATTAACAGCTGGTCAGAAATAAGCGGAATTTTCCTGCAAAGCGGAATGCAGGAAAAATGATGGAGTGCGTAAAATATGGAAAAATCAGAAAATGCTGTGCGGAGCAGACTTCTGGAAGCGGGGAAGGAAGAATTCAGAGACAGGGGATTTCTGAAGGCTTCTCTTCGTGCGATCTGCAAAAAAGCAGATGTGACTACGGGAGCGCTATATTTCTTTTTTGAAAGTAAAGCAGCTCTTTTTGAAGAAATCGTGGAAGAGACGGTAGAGGATCTGAAGCGGATCATGGGAGACTTTACGGATCAGGAAAAACAACTGCATCCGGAAGAATATGACAGGATACTTATGGAATTTATCTGGGAAAACAGGGACATCGCAAAAATCCTCATAGAAGGAGCTGAAGGTACCAGATATGAGAATTTCCGTGAGGATGCCTGCACGAAAATGGAGCAGATCCTTAATGAACGTTTTCAAAAGGAATGTGGACAAGAAGTTGATCACGAGCTGGTACATATCCTGGTACAGATGAAATTTCAGGGATATTGTGAACTGCTCCAGGGAAACTGTGCCAGGGAAAAACTCCTGGAAATTTCCAGAATTCTGCAGATATGTTCCAGCCAGTGCCTTCTGGCAATTGAGGCAGAACTAAACAGAAAGCAGTAAAAACCATTGCTCATTCTCCTAAAGTATGTTATGATTAACTTGGTTAGTTTTAACAAACCGAGGGAGGTGTAAATAACGTGAGATCAAATGAATCATCTGAAGATTATTTGGAAACGATCCTGATCCTTGGAAACAGGAGCTCTCTTGTAAGAGCTGTGGATATCGCGGCAGAGATGGGCTTTAAGAAACCGAGTGTCAGTGTTGCCATGAAGAATCTTCGCCAGAAAAATCTCATCACAGTAGCCGACAACGGAGATATCCGTCTGACAGAGGACGGACATAAGATTGCCGATAAGGTATATGAACGTCATCAGCTGATCTCTTCCTGGCTGATGATACTGGGAGTCCAGGAAAAAACAGCGATTCATGATGCCTGCAGGATCGAGCACATAATCAGTGAGGAGAGCTTTCAGGCATTGAAAAAGGCAGTTTATGAGCTGAGGGAGCAGCAGGCTGTGCTCCATGGAGAAACCGCGGATCAGGTTTGATCCCTGCAGCAGAAGCTATCAGGAATTGACAACTGAAAAAATAAGAATATAATGGAAATCCAGGTTATGAAATGGAGGATACCAAAAGATGAAATTACTTTTTATACGACATGGAGACCCGGATTACACAATAGATTCCCTGACCGAAAAGGGCTGGAAGGAAGCGGAATTTCTTTCTGAAAAGATCGCAGCTCTTGATGTCAGGGATTTTTATGTTTCTCCGCTTGGAAGAGCAAAGGATACCGCATCCTGCACACTGAAGAAAAACGGAAGAACAGCTACAGAATGCAAGTGGCTGAGAGAATTCGACGTAAAGATCAGAAGACCAGATCTTCATGGGGAAAAGATCATTCCCTGGGACTGGCTTCCCCAGGACTGGACGAAGATCGAAAATTTCTACAGCTTTGACCGCTGGTGGGATAATGACATCCTGCGAGAGGGAAAAATGAAAGAAGAGTATGACTGGGTCACACAGAATTTTGATAAAGTTCTGGCAGAGCATGGCTATGTGCGGGAAGGACATTATTACAGAGCAGAAAAAGCCAATGAAGATACGCTTGTGTTTTTCTGCCATTTCGGTGTAAGCTGTGTACTCATCAGCTATCTTCTCAGTATCTCTCCGCTGGTGATGCTGCAGAATTTCTGTGCGGCGCCGTCATCGGTGAGCACTATTGTTACAGAGGAGAGGCGAAAAGGGATCGCGTCCTTCCGTATGAGCTCTTTTGGAGACATTTCTCATTTGTATGCGCATCAGGAGCCTCCGGCTTTTGCTGCCAGATTCTGTGAGACATATGATAACAAAGAGCAGAGACACGACTAAAAAGTGAAAGAAACGGCTGTAATATTTCGGGTTTTTCCGGAAGACCATGGTAAATAATGATCAGCAGGATTATTTTGGAAAATGATTAGACTTCGTTAATAAATTTTATAAATTTATTAGAAATTGTACAAATTTCTCTCACATTTATCCTGTATGATATAAACATCTTAAGAGAACAGAAGCTCTTAAGAAAAACTCTTTCCTTTCCCTAAAATATGTATGAAGATAAACCACCGTTCCATTGGCAAGACAGAGCCGACAGGACGGTGGTTTTGCATTGCAGAAAAAAACTGCCGAATGACAGAGGAGATAAAGATTTCAAATGTTTATCGGCAGCATTTTTTGGTTGTCTGAGATTTATTAGATATACAGCTTCAGGCACAGCTACGGCCTGCGATAGCGGTTAAAGCAGGAATATATTTCCTGGATCCTGGGCATGGCATAACCGCATGGAATATAAGAGCCTTCCGAGAAGAAGGACAATCCCTGCCTTTTCAGCTGAGTATCCAGATAAGTGATGATCTCCGGCAGAGTACGTTTTCCGTCAATGAGATGTTCGCAGGCATATTTCAGAAGCAACGCCAGGGATGCAGTTTGCTCGGAGTCGATCAGCTGCTCCACATAGCGGAGATCCACTTCGGTTTTTCCAAGAGAAAAGCCATCTTTGCCGTGAACCTTGGTTTTCAGTTTTTCCGGCTGTCCGGGACGGCTGTGGCGGGATGGAGCCACTTTGGCCCTGGTCATGATGCGATGGCTTTCCGGAAGGCGGAATGTAGGAGCCTCAATGTCTGAGAGAGGATATTCCTGACAGAGCTTTTTGGTGACTGCTGTGATGTCCACCGGATGATAATTATCCATCTGGATCACAGTATCCGCAATATGGAAAAAAGCTCCGGAGCTTCCGGCAACCAGGATAGTGGAGATCCCTGCCTTTTCATAGAGATCCCGCGCACGTTCCAGAAATGGAGTGATGGGCTCCTTTTCCCGGCAGATCACCCGCTGCATGAAGGAATCACGGACCATAAAGTTGGTGGCAGAGGTATCCTCGTCAAGGAGAAAGACTTTACTTCCTGCCTCCATACTTTCCACGATACCGGCAGCCTGTGAAGTGCTGCCGCTGGCATCCTCTGTAGAAAAGCAGAGGGTGTCTTTTTTATTTGGAAGATCGTTGATAAAAAGAGAAATGTCCACATCTTTGATAAAACGGCCGTCCTCAGAGCGAAGCTTCTGTGCAGAAGGATCGGTAATGACATACTCCCGGCCATCGCCGGAAATGTGATCGTAAATTCCCAGCTCCAGTGCGTTAAGTAAGGTGGATTTGCCATGGTAGCCGCCACCTACGATCAAGGTGATGCCGCAGGGAATGCCCATGCCTGTGATGGTTCCTCTGTGGGGCAGATCCATGGAAACCCTCAGGCTTTCCGGAGAAATAAAAGGAACAGAATTTTTCATCGGGCGTGAAGAGATGCCGCTTTCCCTGGGGAGGATAGCGCCGTCACTGACAAAGGCAGCCAGAGAACGTTTTTTCAGCTCCTGACGGATAAATGCCTGATCTTCGGCAAGGCAGATGGCTTTTCTCAGCGCTTCCGGGTCAAGATTCCGGTAAAAAAATGCCTTGTGAATACAGACCGGAAGAAAATCGAAGAGGATTTTTTCCAGTTCGGGAGAGTTGATGGTTCTGCCATTGGCCGGGAAACCGATGAAAAAACGGGCAGTGATGCCTTTTTCCGTTATTTCACAGGCGGTACGTGCAAGAACCTCCTGACCACAGTGGCTTACTGAGATCAGGCCGCTTTTTCCGGAGCCTTTTGCACGGAAGGTATAACGGTTTACCTGCTGTTCAAACTGGCGGTTCAGAAAGTCTCCCAGTGTGATGCGGGTCAGGGAATCCTTATAATATTCTGCAGGAAATCCGGTGTCGCGGTGGGAGAGCTTTACACTGATGTGAGAGGGAGAGGCAAAAGGATCCCCCTGTACGTGGTCAATGGACAAAATATAACGGTCAAACTGGTATGCACCCCGCAGAGACTTGTATGCAGGATAGCTTTTGCGGTTGATGCTGTGAAGAAGCTCTTTTAACTGAGCAGATGATTGCATGTTGTTTCCTCCTTTGCCCTGTGGGAGCATACAGGTAAAGTCTACGGTGAAACAGAAAGCTTTCCGTGTGTAAGATACCTGAAAATTTTGGATACAGGGCCAATTCTTAAGAACTACTATAACGAATCATAAAGATTTTGTAAAGAATGGGAATTGCGGTGGAAATTCGTAAATGTTTGACCTATAATAGTAGACAGATTGCAGATAATATGATGAGAAACGGCAGCTGCCGGAAGCTATAAAGAAAGGTGGACCACTAAAATGGAAAGAAGAAATGCGTGGCTTTCTTATAAGGAAGCAGAAGAAACAGAAATGGAGAAGCTTGCGAAGGCTTACAGAGAATTTTTGGATAAAGGAAAAACGGAACGTGAATGTGTTGCAGAAATCGTAAAGGAAGCAGAGGCTGCCGGATATGAATCTCTTGAGTCGAAGCTTGAAAAAGGCGAGAAGATCAAGGCCGGTGACAAGGTTTATGCAGTAGGGATGAAGAAGATCGTTGCCCTGTTTCATGTAGGAACCGAAGAGCTTTCCGGAGGGATGAGTATTCTCTGTGCACATATCGACTCTCCGCGACTGGATGTTAAGCAGAATCCTCTGTACGAGGATACGGACCTGGCTTATCTGGATACCCATTATTATGGTGGCGTAAAAAAATACCAGTGGGTGACACTGCCTCTTGCTATGCATGGCGTTGTTGCAAAGAAGGACGGAAGCATTGTGGAGATCAGCATTGGTGAGGATGCGGAGGATCCGGTACTTTACATCACAGATCTTCTGGTCCATCTTTCCGGAAAACAGCTCCAGAAAAAGGCAGCAGAGGTTATTGAGGGTGAGATGCTGGATATCCTGATCGGAAGCAGACCTCTTGCAGAGCTTCCGGATGATTCAAAAAAGGATGCGGTAAAACAGAATGTGCTGAAGATTTTAAATGAGAAATATGGTATTGAGGAAGAGGACTTTCTTTCTGCAGAGCTGGAGATCGTTCCGGCAGGAAAGGCAAGAGACTGTGGACTTGACCGCAGCATGATCGCAGCATATGGACAGGATGACCGTGTATGCGCTTACACATCCCTTGCGGCAATGCTGGAGATGGAGGAGACACCGAAGCGTACCGGCTGTTGTCTCCTTGTAGATAAGGAAGAGATCGGAAGCGTTGGTGCCACAGGCATGCAGTCCAGATTTTTTGAGAACAGCGTGGCAGAGCTTCTGGACGGAATGGGCTGCTATTCCGAGCTTGCATTAAGAAGAGCTCTCCGTAATTCCAGTATGCTTTCTTCTGATGTAAGTGCCGGTTATGATCCGGCCTATGGTGAGGCTTTTGAGAAAAAGAATGCAGCATATCTTGGACGCGGTATTGTTCTTAACAAGTTCACCGGGGCAAGAGGAAAATCCGGTTCCAACGATGCCAATGCAGAGTACGTTGCAAGAGTTCGCAGGATTTTTGATGATCACAATGTTGCTTTCCAGACAGCAGAGCTTGGAAAGGTTGATTTTGGTGGAGGCGGAACCATCGCTTATATTGCGGCACTTTACGGAATGGAGGTTATTGACAGTGGCGTGGCAGTGCTGAGTATGCATGCTCCGTGGGAGGTTACCAGCAAGGCAGATGTATATGAGGCATACAAGGCATATAAGGCATTTTTACTTGATGCATAAACGGATGTATAAATGTGCGTCAGTTTTGAAGACATTTAGGTGATCATTTCGTTACAGATTAATGAGCGGGGATTTCCCGGAAATGACAGAGCAGTCTGCCTGCTGCTGTTTTGGCTTGGAGCGTTCCGACGAGAAACAGCAGTATCCCCTGCAGACTTCGCTCTGTATTTTTAACCTGATCAGGGAAGCTCTCTGCTTCAATGACGAAAAGCAATAAGCAGAGGAGAGGCTTGCCTGGGACTGATTTACTTTACAAGGAGTAATTTTATTATGGAAGATGCATTGGTACGGGTAGTAGATCTGTGCAAGGTTTACAATCCCGGAGAAAATGAGGTGCGGGCGCTGGATCATGTGGACCTGGAGATCCATAAGGGTGAATTTGTGGCTATTATCGGACAGTCCGGTTCCGGAAAATCCACCTTTATGAACATGCTGGGCTGTCTGGATGTCCCCACCTCCGGGAAATATTATCTGAATGGAACAGATGTATCCACAATGAAGGATAATGATCTCTCGGTGGTACGAAATAAGGAGATTGGTTTTATCTTTCAGGGCTTTAATCTGATCGCAAATCTTACGGCGCTGGAAAACGTGGAGCTTCCTCTGATCTATCGTGGGATCGACCGGAAAACAAGAAGAAAGCTTGCTGTGGAATCTCTTAAAAAAGTCGGACTTGAGAAACGTATGGATCATAAGCCAAACGAAATGTCAGGGGGACAACAGCAGCGTGTGGCTATTGCCAGAGCTATCGCAGCCAGGCCGCCGGTGATCCTGGCAGATGAACCAACGGGAAACCTGGACTCTGCATCCAGCAGGGAAATTATGGAGATCCTGAAGGGAATGCACAGATCGGGAGAAACCTTGATCCTGATCACCCATGATAATGGGATCGCGGCTCAGGCCAGACGTGTAGTCCGGATCATGGATGGAAAAATTGAATCAGATACGATCAATGAGGAATTTGTCGAGGAGGCTTAAGAATGAAAAAAGGAAAAAAGATTGTGATCGGTGTGGCAGCAGTGGCTGTTGTGGCAGGCGGTATTTATGCGGCATCAGGTGCAGGCCGCGGGGGATCACAGATTCCGCAGGTTGCTGTTACCAAAGCGGAGACAGGAGATGTGGAGGAGATCGTAGATGCAACCGGAACCGTTGTCAGTGATGAGCAGAAGACCTTTTATTCTCCTGTGAACGCACAGATCAAAAGCGTATCCTTTGCAGAAGGCGATACGGTTTCAAAGGGAACGAAGCTGATAGAGTTTGAAGTGAAGGATCTGGAGAGGGATAATCAGAAAGCAGAGCTGAATGTACAGTCCGGACAGTATGATTACAAAAATTCCATCAATAAATCTAATGAGGCCCAGCAGAAGCAGAACAGCGCAAAAGCAAAGGTTTCCAGTCTGGAACAGCAGGTAAGGGAGCAGCAGAATTATCTGGCTTCCCTGAGATCACAGCTGGCGTCTGTACAGGCTCAGGCTGCGGCAGATGCGCAGGCCCAGGCAAAGGCAGAGGCCCAGGCAAAGGCAGAGGCCCAGGCTGCCAGGGATGCAGAGACTCAGAGAGCGTATTCAGAAGCGCTGACTACATATCAGAATGAGACACTTCCGCAGTACCAGAAGGAGTTGGGACAGCTGAATTCCGATTATGTAACGGCACAGAATGCTTATAATCAGGCAGATACCAGGTATCAGATGGCTTTTGCACAGTGGCAGGCAGAGCAGAGCGATGAGAATGCCCAGGCGCTGGATGAAGCGGAAGCAGCAAGAAGTCAGGCAGAGATCACCTGCCAGGAAGCAAAGGAAGCTTATGAGGATAAGAAGGCCAGCCAGCCCAAAATGCCGGAGTATTCTGATTACAGCAGTAGTGCGGCCGGTGATTTTGTTACCGATGGAGCTTCAGAGGAAACACCGGGGCTGACGGATCAGGCATCTGCGGATGCTTCTTCTGCAGGAAGTACAGTGGATACTTCTGCCATTGAGAATGCGATCGAACAGGCAACCTCTGATCTGGCGGATCTGCAGTCGGATCTTGCTTCCAAGAAATCCATTGCAGAGGCGGATTCTGCCAGCCTTACAGAAGAAGAGAAAGAAAAAATGCGTGTCAGCAACAATCTTACTGAGCTGGATGCAAAATCTGCGAAAGAGCTGGTAGAAGAAGGAAAGAAAGGCATTTCGGCGGATTTTAACGGCGTCATTTCCAAATCAGCAGTCCAGCAGGGCGCAGCGGCAACACAGGGAATGGAGCTTTTTACCCTGCAGAATACAGATAAGGTCAGCGTTGATATCAATGTGTCCAAGTATGACTACGATAAGGTAAAGGAAGGCCAGAATGCGGACATTACCATCGGCGACAGGAAATATACCGGCAAGGTGACAAAGATCAGTCACATTGCCACAACCAACGAAAAGGGTTCCACACTGATCCCTGCCACAGTGAGCATCGACAAGCCGGACAAGGATATTTTTCTGGGAGTAGATGCGAAGGTAAAGATCTATGCAGAAAAGGCAGAGGATGTGGTAACGCTTCCGGCAGGCGTGGTAAATATCGGCAAGGATGGTTCCTTCTGTTATGTGCTGAAGGATGGTGTGATCACAAAACAGGATGTCACTACAGGAATCAGTTCGGAGGATTCTGTTGAGATCACAGATGGAATTAAAGCCGGAGATGAGGTCATCGAGGATCTGGGTTCCCTGGAAGAGGGAATGAAAGCAGAGGCAGCGTCTGCAGACAGTGACAGTGCAGCAGAGACAGGGGAGACTGCCGATGAGTAATATTTATGAATATATCAAAATGGCGATCCATAATATCATGGCCAATAAGGGAAGATCCTTTCTCACCATGTTAGGGATCATCATCGGTATCGCATCTGTGATCGCCATTGTGTCCATCGGTGAGGGTACGAAGAATCAGATGAACAGTGAGATCAATGATATCGGTGGCGGCCAGATCGCTGTTTACTGCAGTGATGATGCCACGACAGACCAGGTCTGGATCGAGCCGGGGGATATTGATGCAGTCCGGGAGCTGGAGGGTGTGGAAGGTGTTAATGTTTCGGATTCCTATACAGGCGAGACCGTAACCGGAAAGGGTGATTTTAATCTTACAGTGACCGGGGAGGCCCAGGATGCCAAGCTGGTGGACAATGCTTCTGTGAAGTACGGAAGCTATTTCGGGCAGAAGGAGGTCGAAGAGGGAAAAAACGTCTGCGTGATCTCCGATGCCGATGCGAAAAGGCTTTTCGGAACAGATGATGTAGTGGGAATGACATTGGACATCACCTGCTATGATCTGACCAAGACATTCCGCATCTGCGGAGTCACCACACAGAAGGAAAACGGAACCTTTGTCAGCTATACTTACGATGGAATGCCGGTGACCATAAATGTGCCTTATACGGCCATGGATGACTTTACCGGAAGCAGCGGAGAATTTTATCAGATCATAGTTCAGGCGGATAAGAGTCTGGATTCCCAGGCGATCGCGGACAAGATCATAAATCTTCTTGAGAGACGTCACCAGTGTGCCGGAGATGAATATTTCCAGGTACAGAGTTTCCAGGATGTCATGAAATCCATGAACCAGATGCTTGGCATGGTGACTGCGTTTATCTCTTTTGTTGCGGGAATTTCGCTTCTGGTAGGTGGTATCGGTGTCATGAACATTATGCTGGTGTCCGTCACAGAGCGTACCAGGGAGATCGGTATCCGGAAATCCCTTGGAGCAAAAACCTCGTCCATTATGTTACAGTTCCTTGCGGAGGCGGCGATCCTGACGATCATAGGTGGGCTGATCGGTATTGTTCTGGGGATTGCAGGCGGCTATGTGATCTGTGCGGTGATCAGCAGCAGTATGGGAATGACGATCGCACCTGGGATCAGTGCAGGAACTATCCTGGCGGCTACGCTGTTCTCCTGTGCGGTAGGTGTGTTCTTCGGAATCTATCCGGCGAGAAAGGCAGCGAAACTGAGTCCGATTGAGGCGCTTAGACGGAATTAAAAAACTGTTGCTTTTGCATCAAAAATAGCAATAAAAAATATTTTTAAAAAAAATCAAAAAAAGTTTCAAAAAACCCTTGACATTTTATAGGTCTTAGAGTATCATACATATTGTTGCAGCGGTGATACGAAATATCACAAAGGAAAAGCAACTAAGATGTGCGTTTAGCTCAGCTGGATAGAGCGTTTGGCTACGGACCAAAAGGTCGGGGGTTCGAATCCTCTAACGCACGCTAATTTAAGAAGCCGGAAACCTTGAAAAATCAATGGTTTCCGGCTTTTTTTTTCGTTTTCAGGTTTGTGTAAAAACCTGTGACTTATCTATTTCGGGGATGTTTAAGATTAATTTTTACACCTATGATGGTAATTTAGAAAAACAATCCGCAGTATTTGAAATCAATGTATAAATATTTGTAAGCTAAGGGGCTATCTATTTCCCGACAGCCCCATTTTAAAATATATTGCATCCCGTTTTACGGTCGACGAACGGAGTTTTTGCGGAGCTTTTTGGCTTCATAAAGGTCTTTATCAGCGTGTTCGATGATTGTAGGAATATCTGTTTCCGGGCTTGGCTTGAATTCGGTGATTCCAAGAGAAACCTCCACGAGAAATGGTTTGCCGGATTCTGCATTAAAAGCAGCACATGCATCCCGGACTCGTTTGCGGAAAATATCCTGGAAGTTTTTTTCCTGACAGTTAAGGAGGATCAGGAATTCATCACCGCCAGTGCGGGCAACGACGTCCTGGCTGCGGAGACAGCCGTTAAAAATATTAGCGACACTTCGCAGGGCAAAATTGCCTGCCGGATGTCCCCACGTATCATTGATTTCTTTAAGGTGATCCAGATCAGCGCAGATAATATAGGCGCGCTGATGTTCGCTTTTGCTGCAAAAATTCTTGATCTGTTCAGTGAAACCTCTTAAGTTAAGAAGTCCTGTCAGTTCATCATATTTGGAGATTAATCCAAGTTCCCGGTTACGTTCACGGACAAGCTCAAGATCCCTGGACATTTCCTGACGACGGAGAACTTCTACTTTACTGATTTCAAGATAATGAAGAGAAAGGCCAATCTGCAGGCTTATCACATAGAAGAACGGAAATTCTTCCGGTTGGATATCGCATGCAAGAAGACCATACTGCTTTTCTCCGGAGAAGAGCAGAAATACCATAAACTGGTGACGGTCGTTATCTGCCATTAACTGACAGATGCCATTTTCAGCGTTTACAGGCTGGCGGTCATAAAGATGAAAAGCAGCTGTTTCTTCGTCTCGATAATAGGCAGCAAGCCGAAGATTTTGTGGAGATATCCATTCATCATTCTGATGATAGATGACTGGTTCATCCAGAAGAAAGAGGTAAGTACATTTGGTTCGAAGCTCACGCATGTTTTCCATTGCTGACAGAAGAAAAGCATATTCATCATCCATACAGTCATTCAGATTTCTGGCTAAGTAAGGAATAAACCAGGACTTTCTCTGAAAGTTGATCAGTTCAAGTTTCATATTTGTGATTGTGCGATTTAACTTATGAATCTGTTCAGTAAGGTTTACAGGAGTACTGCGGATTTCCGGAATTTTTTCCTGACATCCACAGGATTCTCTGACACATAGAGAAACAGGAACTCTTCGGGACAAAACTTCACTGCCATCCAGTTTGGCTATCAGATCATAGACAGCCATTTTTCCCATCAGGACGCCATCCTGCTGAACGGTTGTAAGAGGAGGCTCCATACCGGAAGCACGCTCGCAGTCATCAAAACCAGTAATGAGGATATCCTTGCCAACTTTAAGACCACGTTGTTCACACACGCGGTATCCGGAAAATGCCATTTCATCATTTGCAAATACGATGGCCTGTGCATCCGGATTATCATCCAGAAGGTGCTGAACCTGGCGGTCAACAAATTCAGAGTAGTCACCCTGTGCGATCATCTGTGGAGTGACCGGCAGATTGTGTGCAGCCATTCTTTCAAGATATGTGTTTTTGCGTTCATTTGCATCAGTATTCTGAGAAGGACCCGCTACAAAAAGAATTTTTCGACAATGATGCTCATTGATCAGATGCTCCATGACCATGTGGATTCCGTTTTTGTTGTCACAGATCAGGGAATGACAGTTTGGAGAATGAACAATCTCTGTAAGAAATACTGTAGGAATCGAATTAAATTTCAATGCAAATCTTTCCGCAGTTTCATTCTTTAATTGAAGCCCAAGAGTTCCGTAGTTGATGAGCAATCCGTCAAGACCACCGATAAGACTGTAATCGTGGATAGTTTTGAATTGATAATCAAAAGAATCTTTGTGAGTTCCACCTAGCAGATCTTCAAAGAAATCTTTGGTCTGTGTTCCGAGAAAAAAACACACATTAACATTTAATTCTCTGGCAGCTTCGGTAATGCCGCGGATATGTTCTTTGGGAAAATAAGTATGCACGCCACCAATAAGAATGCCGATATTGTAGCGATCAGATTTTTTCATTTTTTTTTTAGACCTCCATATGCAAGTGAACAAGTTATTTTTTGTATATTATACCAATAATATATCATTAATACAAAAAAATACATATGAAAAATCCACAAAATAAAGCACAAAAAAAGGAAGAACAGCGTTGAGTTCTTCCTTTTTCGAAACATACCTGATTCTATTAAATTGCGTCCAGTGCCTGAGCGATATCTGCGTCGTGCGCCTGGCGGCGCACGTTTCTTTTATAGGAAAGACAGCCTGCGGCGTTCTCCTAAATAAAAAAATGCCCGCACGGAGGCGGGCACAACGACAAGACGCTTCTTGGATTAGAAGATATAAAAGCCTTCCTCTCCAAAATCGTCATCAAGTTCGTCATCATTTAGACTTATTCATTTTGAAGAACATACGTGAGACGACACTGGTAACAGTGAAAGAGGCAGTCGAGCAGAGTACGGTCTTCAAGAAAAAAGTCACGAAGGTTTTTATCAATAGTAAAAACACAATGGCGGTGCTAGACATTAACAAGTTTAAAAGACATGGAAGTAGTGCGTTCCATGGAATACTTGTTTCCGCAGGTAGGGCAGAAACAGCTTCCCGCAACTGGTTGATGTAGATAACCTGCAGGCGGTACATTTTGGGAACATTGACCAGTGGCTTGAAGAGAGATAAAAGGAAAGTGATTTTGAAAAAGTAAAAGTGATAAAAAAATTCTTCTATTGTTATTGTATGGAAATGAGATTGCAGAGCTTGCTTGAGCGTGGTAAAATATATAATCATATCTGTATTGAATAAAATCTGAAATTGAGTTACTTAAAAAGTGACGTTGATAAAAATCCAAAAGAGAGTAAAGAATGAATGAAATAGGATATCATGGAACCTGTTCAAAACACAAAGACAGTATAGAAAGCAATGGATTTGATCCTGCGAAATGTAACTATCGTGCTGATCATTGGTTGGGACAGGGAGTATATTTTTTTGACGATTATGAGAAAGCATTATGGTGGTCTGCAACAGCTGTTTTACATAATAACGATTTTGGAAGAGTGATTTTTAGGGCGACTATAGAAGCACCGGATGAAGAAGTATTGGATTTGGATGATAATAAACAACTGGATGCATTTTTCGCTGAGATTATCCAATGCATAGATGAAATTAAAAAAAATTGTTCTGGAAATATGCCTGTATTTGATGATAAAAATTTTCGTGCTCTTTTCTTTGATTATTATAAGCAAAAAAAGAATATCGCTGTTATTACCAGAACATTTCAGAAAGATTATGCAGGTTATACAATGCGAAGAAACAAGAAGGATAAAGAATTACAGAAGAAAATAGTGAATATTACAGGCCTTGGATTTAATGAACGTCAAATTTGTGTTTCAAAAAAAGAATGTATTAAATCAACAAAACTAATATATAATGAAGAAGAAGAGGTGATTTAATGTTAGATAAAGAATTGTTCTTTTCATTGTGCGAGAAGTATAATGTTGAATTGAGTAAAACTGCTAAAACTCCTATGATAAGAGATGCAGAGGGAGTGCATGCAATTACAGAGGAAGATGTAAAACAGATTTTGACGCCGCCTCAGAAGTATTTTGATTATTCGAATAACAACATTAATACAAGTAATGTAAAGCCAGAGTTTGATTTTATGGATGATTACGCAACTGCATGCTAGGAGAAAAAATATGGAAGTCAGATCTAAATATGAAAGTGCTCTTATTTTAGACAAAATTGAAATTATAGAAAGTAGCTTTAGAAAAAAAGATGGATCGTTAGATGATCTGGAATTAGGAGTTCAGGTTGATCATAGTCTGAATAAAATCGGTGATGATAAGTTTGAACTTATTCTTACAACTAAAGTTGCAGATCAAGATGAAAAAGTATGTGTTTGGGTAAAAGGAAGAGCAATATTCAATACTCAGCAGGAAAACATGAGTATTCTTGAAAGAAATGCTATTGCTATTCTGTTCCCATATATTAGAAGCTATATTTCTACCATAACAACTCAGCCGGGAATGGCACCTATTTTATTACCGGCAATGAATATTGTTGCGATGCTGAATGATCAAAAGAAAAATTAACATAAATGCTGTTGACATCAGTATATGGATTATAGTACTCTTAAAAAAGAAAGAAACGGGTTTGTTACCGTACGGCTATTGCCTGGGTGGGGTGCTCGTTTCTTTTTTTATAAAAAATATAGTTGTTGACCTGAAAACTGCATGCTACATAAATTTATAGATATTTATAATCAGAAATGAAGCACTTGTGCATGTGTTATTTATTACTGTTAATCTTACGGAGTGATATCAGGTGAAAGTAAGTAAATTGTGTTGACACTGACATTTGGCCAGAGTAGAATAAAAAAACAGAAAAGGAAAATTTTTGTAAAGCTGTTTGTTTGATACAAGCAGTTTTTTTTACAGAAAAAGTGAACAATAATGAAAGGACAAAACACCTGAAATACAGGTGAATCTATCAGGAGGAAAAAACAATGCCAGGATATCTGATCAAAGATACAACAAAAGAAGAACGTAAACAGATCGTAGAGGAATCTCTGGGAAATATCTCCGCAAACTGTGATGGTTGTATGGCGAGACTTGCGGATATGTATCAGGATTATATTGATGGAAAAAAAGAGATCCGTGAGATCAATATGGAGTTCAATGCCAGATATGTCCGTGGAGATATGGATAAAGAGGAAAAAAGAAGCTGTCCGATGTAGAGGAGTAAAACAACATGATAAAACTGATCGCAACAGACGTAGACGGAACTCTTGTAAAAGACGGGACCATGACTATCAATCCGGAATATATGACAGTGATCCGGAAGCTGACTGAGCTGGGAATCACCTTTGTGGTGTGTTCCGGGCGGCAGTATGACAGTGAGAGGAAGCTGTTTGAGCCGGTGAAGGATCTGGTGTATTTTGTGTCAGATGGCGGTACGGTGATCCGGAAGAATGATAAGATCCTGAAGGTACATACACTTCCGGATGAGGTTTGGAAACGCATGCATCATATGGTGAAAGAAAAAATGCCGGAATGTGACTGCTTTATTGCCACACCGGAGTGTTGCTATGCGGAGAATGAGAATGGAAGGATGTTCCGGTGGCTGCGGGATTCCTATGGTTATGATATGAGAAAAGTGGATGATCTTTCTTCTCTTCAGGGAAAACAGGTGCTGAAATTCTCTGTCTATCACCAGGAACGGTGCGAGGAGCTTTGTGCCCCGTATTTTACACCGGCATGGAGGGATAAGGTAACGTTGGCGGCTGCCGGAAAAGAATGGATGGACAGTACACCGCCGGAGGGCGAAAAAAGTACAGCTGTCGAATTTATCCAGCAACAGTTAGGAATTTCTCCGGAGGAAACCTGTACATTTGGAGATAACCTCAACGATATCGCCATGCTTCAGAAAGCGGGAAGGAGCTATGCGGTAGCCAATGCCAGAGCGGAAGTGCAGGCAGCAGCCAGGGAAGTATGTCCTTCATACAGTGAAGACGGAGTCTTACAGATTCTGAAGGGGATTGTTTCTGAAAGCGGAAAATAATAAAGATACATAAAATATGTGCTTTCGGTAAAGAAAAGTCACCGGACAGGGGTTGACTTTTAAAAACAATTCTGTTAAATTGAAAAAAATCGAAAATTTCAATTCCATGAGGGAGTAGTTCGCACGTAAGTGTGATTTGTCAACAGACTCGGTTTTTTCTGAAAAACCTGGCAAATCTTAAAGAATGAGACTCATGTATGCTCTGTTATATTTTATTGTAGCAGGGTATACATGGGTCTTTTTTATGTAACAAAAGAATGCCGGAAAGAATTTTTTCAGCAGGGCAGGCGACAAATGAATCTTCTGGTTATGGGAAATAAAAACAGAAAGTGAGAAGAAAAATGGAAAATCTGGTAAACAGTTCACCGCTGATCCTTGTGTTAGTCTTTCTTGTGATCGGCTTTGCTTTCCTGATGAAGGGTGCGGATTTCTTTGTAGAAGGAAGCTCCAGTATCGCAAAAAGGCTGAAGGTGCCGCCGATCATCATAGGACTTACTATTGTGGCAATGGGAACATCACTGCCGGAAACCGCAGTCAGCGTTACGGCGTCACTGGTCAATAACAATGAGCTTGCGGTCAGCAATGTGGTAGGTTCCAATATTTTTAATCTGATGGTAGTTGTTGGAGTCTGTTCCATCCTGACGCCGATCCTGGTACAGAAGGAAACCATCCGGAGGGATATTCCGTTTTCCATGATCTGTGCGCTCCTTCTTCTGGGGCTTGGAATCCTGGCAGCAGGAGATACGATTGGAATGAGACTTGGTCATCTGGACGGAATGATCCTGCTGGGATTTTTTGCAGGTTATATTGTGGCAATGATCCGAAGTGCCATGAAGGCCAGGGCAGCAGGAAAAAATGTGGACATGGAAGGAATGGAAGAACTGGAAGGAGAAATCGGCATCCTTTCCTGGCCGAAGAGCATCCTTTTTATTGTGGGAGGCGCACTTGCCATTGCCTTTGGCGGAGATCTTACCGTGGATGCTGCCAGCCGCATTGCCATTGATCTTGGAATGAGCCAGACACTGGTGGGACTGACCATTGTTTCCATCGGAACTTCCCTTCCGGAGCTGGTGACTTCCGTGGTTGCAGCCAGAAAGAACGAAGTGGATATGGCTGTGGGAAATGCGGTAGGCTCCAATATTTTCAATATTCTGATGGTTCTCGGAGTTGCATCTGCCATCAATCCGGTGGCACTGATTCGGGAAAATATTATTGATATTGTCATACTTATCGTGTTCTCGCTGATCGTGTGGATCTATGCGGCGACAAAGCAGAGGATCAGCCGGAAAGAGGGAATTTCCATGGTGTGTATGTACCTGATCTATGCAGGGTATATTATCTGGAGATAGCTGCTGTGGGCATGCAGTTGGTCCGATGTGGACAATAGTATCGTATAGAGTTTATACCAATGCAAAATTTATAAGAAAAGCTCCAACTGTATCAATATCGGGATACAGTTGGAGCTTTTCTGTAATTATGCTCATTTACACTCAGAAGAGAAAGCTTTTTTTGAAGATTCTTCTGAAGCGTTCTTCTGATGTGGGGTCATATCATCACTGTCCGTCATCAGATATTTCCGGACGGCAAAAAGAATGGCGATACCGATGATCCCGATCAGTGTCTGTACAGGATCGAGATGTTCCACGACCATCTGCCTTGCTGTTGCAAAAAGCAGGACTTCGACAACAGTCTGAGCGGAATGGCGGCAGAGCATTTTTACAAACTCCACACCGACTACAAGGGACAGTGCCTGCGACAGGAAACTGGTAAAAAAGCTGGTGTCCATATCCATGACGGAGGTACCGGCAGTTGTAAGGATCAGTCGGAGTCCGGACAGTGCGATCACGATAATGATCACGATGGATAACACGATCTCTGTGTAACGGGCTGTGTTGTATATCAGTTCATTAAAATGCTTGCGGATATTGTGGTTAACTGCGGTTCTGTCTTTCATGGGAAGTTATCCTTTCTTTTTCGCAGAAGCGGGATGATCGATAAAACGGGTTGCAAAATAGCCGAATACGCAGGTGATGACAACCATACATGGCAAAAACAGCCAGAAGCGCTGCTGGCTCATGGTGTTGAACCATGGAGCATTGGCCTGCAGGATCATAATGATGGGCATATGCCACAGATAGATCCCGTACTGGTTTCGTGCCACGAAATACAGTGGACGCAGAAATCTGAAATCCATTTCCGGCAGGAGGGAGAATCCCACAAGTAGTATACTGAGCAGGACCGCCAGGATGGAATGGGCCGGATAACCGGAGGGAGCAGTGCCATAAAGCCCGTGACTGTGATAATAAAAGATCCATACCAGGATCAGTGCGGCGCTTGCAATAGAAACCGGAAGTCCAAGCTTCAGCCGGTAATCCTGCATACGATCTCCGGTCTGCTTCCAGAAAGCGGCCGCAGCCATTCCCAGCACGAAATTATCCAGCGCAGAGAATACCTGACGCTCGTATACAAAATATACAGAGGTATCTGAAACACCGGAAGCGTGGAGATAACGGACGACTGCGAACCGGCAGATAACAGTGAAAACAATGGACACAATGGAAGCTGCGAGCCAGTTTTTCCGGACAGCCTTATAAAGGAACGGGGCGATCAGATAAAACTGAAAGATCACGCCCATCGTCCACAGCGCACCATTGATGGAACCATGTGTCACCGGGGAAAAGTTTTCCGTAAAAGTATAATACGCCAGGATATGCCGAAGTCCCTCATTGCTGAACATCTGCGTGGACATAAAGATCAGAAGGACCGTGATACATACATAATACTGGGGCATAATGCGGATGCAGCGCTTTTTCATAAAAGCCCGCCAGCCGGGGAGACAGCCTCGCGACTCCGAAGAAGAAAGGGAAAGATAAATCCCATATCCGCTTAACAGGAAAAACAGTGTAACTCCTACTTCACCTCCAAGAGTCAGAAGTGTGTGGATGGCTGTATGCGACTGCCATGGCTGCCCGGACAGAACGTAGCAGTGATACAGCATAATGTAGAGAATCGCCCCCGCACGGAGCAGATCGATATTTTTGATACGCTTCATAAATAAATCCTTTCCTGAAAAAAATAAGTCTGCCCCATGACTGAAACGGGCAGACAGAGATAATTTCAGTATAGCATGAACGTGGGAGATTGGAAAGCTGTCGGAAGGAAAATTTACTATTGCAAAAGCAAACATAAGTTTGTATAATGGAAAATATAAGAAACGAACATATATTCGTAAAAAAGAGGAGCGTGAGAAGTGGTGGACATCGAAGAAAGAACACCCGACAGAAAAGCAATACGAGTACATTGCCCGAGTTGCTCCAACAGCAGATTGTTCGATCTGACAGGTGACTGTTCCGGAATCCTCCGGATCAAATGTCCCAGATGCAGAAAAGAGGTGGAGATACAGCTGGCACATTGCAATGAACAGCAATACAGAAGGCAGATCTTTTATTACAGAACACATAAGAGATAAGAAAACCACATAAAAACTGAGTGAGAAGCCGGCCGGCAACTGTAGATTGCGTAAGAGCCAGACTCAAAGCCAGGAAATACTTCCCTGATTTTAATATCAGGGGTGTTTTCCTGGCTTTTTTCTTGTTAGGGCAAGGCCCTGCTTTGCATTGTGGAGTTTTTCGTTGATCCGAAAAACGGAACTTTGGAAAACATGGCTGATTTATGCTTCTAAAAACTCAAGAATCTCTTGTTTTGTCCAATGATTAAATCCCATCTTCGCCAGGGTCCTTCCAGTTTTCATATAATTTTCATCATTATAATAAGATGCTATTGTTACAAGTGCCTTTGCAATCGGAACATCTACACCGCACAAATCTGCAAGCTCACAAAACGGAACAAACAAATATGGAACATCTTCCGTAATATAACGAGCTTTTGATGTGTTAGGTGCATTTTTTATTTTAGAATGAACACTCGACTCACGATTAAAGTCATAAATACATTTTGCATGCGATGCGTAAAGAACATTATTTGCTTCCAGCTCTGTTCTCAAATGCATATGTAAACTATCTCCAACTGCAAGACGTTCTAAATCCAATGCATCCTCAACTTTTGCGACCGCTGTAGAGCAACAATCCGCATAAAAATTGAACTGACCATCAAAGTTCTCGCACAGACCCATGTTCAAAATTGACAATACCGGATGTGCACCAAAATTGATATTTTCAAAAGCAGCCACAATAGGATTTGATAAAAATTCCGGTCGAATCGGGAATACCTCATTAACCAAATTCATCAATTCTGGAGTTTTCTTACTATTCGGGAATATGCTCATTGGCATAAATTCCTTTACACCCATAATAGCTACAGCACCAGCATGAGCTAAACGCGTTGCCCAAGGCAAGCTAATGGTATCTAAAAATGTGATGTCCATACCCGCTTTCTCTGATTTCTGAAGGCATTTGTTCAAGATTAATCCACCATAATTTCCAGGAACAATAAAGATTTTCATGCCATCTCTTAAATATGGAATCATACTATTGAACATAATTTCCTGCGCAAAGGAAGGACAAACCATCATAAAGATATCTGAAAATTCCATAGCAGCCTTAATATCTGTAGTTGCCAACGCAATTTTTGAGAATCCTGCATTTAACATAGGACATTCATGTAGTTCAGCAACGGCCTCAATTCCCCCTGTTTCATTAACTGCATTAATCTGAGCCGGAAAATTAGGGGAATCATAAATACAGACATCATGCCCCATCTGGCCCAAACTATATGCCATTGCCATTCCGCCATTTCCTGCACCAATCACTGTGATTTTTTTCGTTGTTTTCATAATGCAATAATCTCCTTTTCCTTTTTAATATATTAATATAATTTTATAAAAGCACTGCAATGGTTACGATAGTACTAACAATTGCAATCACAATAAAGAAGAACGGAAGAACTGCCTTTACCCAACGTGGAAAAGGAACTCCTGCAATTGCTAATGCCCCCATGAGAACCGCCTGCGTAGGTGAAATAAGATTCATAGTTTCAGAACCAGCTGCACAAACCATGACTGCAAATTCTTTACCAACACCAAGAAATTCACCTAATGAACCAATAATGGGAATGGTTGCCGTTGCTAATCCTGATGATGATGGAATAAAAAAAGACAAAAATATGTATACAATATATGCAAGAGCTGGGAATACAACTCTGCTAACACCACTCATTAAGATTTCTCCAAAATGAAGAATTGTATCCATAATCAAGCCATCTGTCATAATGACAGATAGACCTTTCGCGCAGCCTAGAGTAATGGCAACTCCCAGAATATTTTGACAGCCTCCAACAAACAGGGAAATCATTTCCTTTTCTTTCATATGAGACATTTTGCCAATAATAACAGCTGCAAGCAGAAAGATTACAGTGAGTTCTTTCATTCCCCAGCCTCCCAAGGGCTGCATGTTTCCAATGAGACGTCCCACTAATGGAATTTGACAAAGATTTTCGTGAATATTATCAAATACGTAAATATTGAATTTACTGCTCCATGGAATGATTGCTAAAATCATTACGATAAAGGAAGAAGCAAACACTGTTAAAATAGCTTTTCTTTGTCTGGTAAATTCAGGAATATCATCGGTACCTAATTTATGAATATGTGATTCTATTTCATCGCGTATATCATAAACAACCGATTTGGTCGGATCTTTACGAACCTTCTCTGCATAATGCATAGTAAAAAGAATAGAAGCGATTACTGTGGCTATATAAATAACAACTCGAATCAGCATACCATCCGCAAGAGAAATTCCGGCAATATCAGAACCTATTCCTACCGAGAAAGGATTGATCAACGCACCAACAATTCCCGCTCCAGATCCAAGGAATAAAACCATACAAGCAGTCACTGCATCATAGCCCATTGCAATAAACATCGGAATAAGAATCGGATAAAATGGAATAGTTTCTTCCGAAAATCCAAACGTTGTTCCACCAATGGATGCGATAAACATTACTATAGGAATCATTAGTTTTTCTCGACCATTTAAACGATTGATCACATACATAAGACCTGCATCAAGTGATCTACTCTTTCCTATAATTCCCAAACATCCACTTAACACGAAGACAAATAAGATAATGTCAATTGCACCACGGAATCCTTGCATTGGTGCAGCCAAAATATCCCAAATTCCCTGTGGATTCGATTCTACCTGCATATAAGTTCCCGCTACCGGAACATTATCCACACGAGTATATTCGCCCGCAGGAATAAGATGTGTTAAAATTGCCAACACGATCGTCAGTATTATCAAAATACAAATTGATGATGGCATTTCAAATTTTTTCTTTCTTACTTTTTGCTCTGAATCTTTCATAGTTCCCTCCCCCAATCTTTTTTGATATTTATGCAGTTTTGCTTGCTGTACTCATAGTATACGATTTGATTTTGTGTCAAATATGATACTATTTCGTTTTTTTTTATTTATATTTTGTTTATTTTTAATAAATTGTGTTAAATTGTGTTTTTTTATGTTTATAAAATAAAAATATGATAAAATATCTACACAAATTAGGAGGGATGAATATGGCAAATATATGTCTAATTGATGATGAAAAAGCATTAAATCAAGTATTAAAAACCTATTTGGAACGCGATGGTCACTCAGTTGCTCCCTATTACTGCATACAAGATATCTATAGGCAAGCAAACTGGTATTCATTGTATGATCTTTATATTATTGACATCATGCTTCCAGATGGTAGTGGCACCGAATTGATGAGAAAGATTAAAGATAAAAATAGGAATATCCCCGTTATCTTGATTTCTGCCCGTGGGGAATGCATTGATCGTGTATTAGGATTTGAAATGGGGTGTGATGATTATTTAGCAAAACCTTTTTTACCAGCAGAACTTTGTTATCGTGTTTCTAATTTGTTAAAAAACAATAATATATCTCTCAAAAAACTTATCAACTTTAATGGGTATAGCCTTGATGAGGCCAAACGAACGATCTGCACTGAGCAACAGCTTCAAATACCTGTTACCAGTAAGGAGTTTGATATTATCCTTTATTTTGTAATGCATCCTTCAGTTGCCATTTCGCGAGATCAGCTTCTTACAGATATTTGGGGTGAAAGTTACTATGGCTATTACCGTGTAGTAGATAATCATATAAAAAATATCCGTAGAAAACTTCCAAAATTTCACTTAGAAACAATCTACGGTTTCGGATACAGGTGCACATTATGATAAGAAAAGAAGCAATCAATCAACGATTTTACAAAAATTTTTTTATTATTTCTGTTATTCTTGCTTTTGCAATTGCTGCTGCCTCTCTCTGCATCATCTACTATTGGTCATTTTACCATTATAATCATATTTTTGAAGATCGCATAATTGATGAAGAAAATCTCAAATATGCCGCAGAAATGGGCATCAAAAACGAATGGCTCTTGGGCGTAAGTACAGATTCTATTGATGTTTTGGAAGCTACATACAACGAAGAGACCAGAGATCATATTTACCAGCAAGCTTTGAACCAACAGGAAATCGAAAAATTTTATCGTGAAAAAATTGATAATAAAGAATTAATTTATTGTATTTCTTTAACGCCAAAAAATGGGGAATTTTTTTATAAATACTCTGTTATCAGAGATCTCTATCATGAAGTATTCCCATATATTGTGGGATCTTTAGCTGCATTTGTTATTTTACTTGTATTTATTTTATATTTTTATTTTCGATTTATTGAAAGACAATTTTCTTCTGAATTGGCAAAACTTCAAGCATATGCACACAAACTGGAAAATCTGGCTTTAAACACTGAACCAGTTAAGCCATGCAATAATAATAATCTTATAGATGCACTTGAAAATAGTTTTTATGAAATGCATATTAAACTTTTAAAAAAAGAACAGTTGCAAAAAAGTTCTCTTCAATATATTTCTCACGAAATGAAATCTCCTATCATGATTATAGAAAGCTATGCCGTTTCAGCTAAAGAAAAAATTTATCCGATAGGAACTTTAGATGATTCTTTAAATATTATACTAGAGCAAACAACCAGAATGAAAGAAAAGGTTTCGTCACTATTACAGTATGTAACGCTTAGTACGAAAGAAATTCAAAAAGAAATTTTTAGTTTGTCTGATATGTTTGATACGATTTTTGCCGATTATCATACACAAATCCACATGGTAAAGTATGTACATTTTCACATCCATCCATATTTAAATATTTTTGCTGACAGGCATAAAATACGGGTAGTTCTGGAAAACATTTTGGAAAATCAGCTTAAATACAAAGATTCTCAAATAGCGATCAGGGCTTACCAAAATCAGAAAGATCAAATTATCATATTATTTTATAACGACGGAGCATCTATCGGCCCCGAGTTGAAAAACCAAATCTTCACGCCATTTGCAAAAGGCTACAATGGCTCCAATGGTCTTGGTCTTTCTATCACTAAAACGATTCTTCTCCAACACCAGGGAGATATAGAACTCTTATCAACACGAAAGGGAACGCTTTTTCGCATAACCATTCCTATGTCAATATCAAGTTGTTGCTCCATTGATTCTGGCAAATCTTAACATTGTTCAAAACACCTGTATCTTTTAAAAGACGTGAATCACATTTCTATGGTTCACGTCTTTTTATCAATTATTTGATCTTAATGCTTGGTTGTCCACTTCGTATCCGTTTTAATATCTTGTACTGCCGTTCTAATTCTGCTTATTCATCCATCTGCAATCTCTTTTGATTGGTATAACCCGAATCCGGACGCTTTTTGATATGTGCATGAAGGCGCACTTTCTTAGATACTGTTAAGGGATCTTTACCGGTAATTCTTCCAATTTCTGCGAAGCTTTTGTTCTCGGTAAGACCTTTCTCGATATTAACACGCTGTTCAAATGTTAAATACTGCATGGCAGGAGATCTTCTGGTAACAGAAAAAGGTGAGGGACGCCGAATCTGGTATTACTATGATTCTGCAGCAAATCCCGTTTCAATGCGAGTGTCAGGAAAAGACTATTTTTACGTAAGAAATCTCCAGAATGATGTCATTGCACTGATTGACGACACCGGAGAGACTGTAGTAGAATACAAATATAACAGCTGGGGAAAAATCCTGAGCATCACCGGCAGCAAAGCCAGCACCATCGGAAAAACAAACCCGTTCCGCTACAGAGGCTACTACTACGATGAAGAAACCGGAATGTACTATCTGAAGAACCGGTATTATGATCCAGAGATCCGGAGGTTTATCAGTGCGGATTCGTATATTTCCGGATTTAACAGCACAATGTGCAATGTATTCTGCTATTGTGGAAATAATCCGGTATCTAATAGAGATCCAGAGGGAACTTTCTTTAAAAAGATAGTGCATTTTTTAAAATCTACATGGAAAAAAACGAAGAAAGCGGTTGCCAAGGTATATAATTTTGTAAGGGAAAATGTTGCAACATTTGTTGGAACAGAAAGTTATCAGACCAGTAAAGTAGATGAAGTTTTAGTAGATGGAGTGGTTAAAGTTACTCAGACCATATCGACGCGTAATACTTCTCACAACTCAGAAATGGTAACGGTATATGCAAATCATGTTAATGGTAAGAGTTTTGAATGGGGTTATTCTATGGATGTAGGTGTTGTACACTCAGGCACTTCTATTAGTCAGGGGACATTAACCCAAAGTTTAAGTATAGGAAAAAAGAAAACTATAGGAGGTAGTGTGGGTCTTAACAATAAAGGGTCTCTTATAGTGGCAACAGATTATACAGTTACATCCGATAAAAGTGAAACAACAACTGAAATATCAGTAGAAATTTCATGGATGGTTCTGGCAGCGGCATTAGGGTGCTTACTTATACCTGAATTAATGGTGGCAATGCCTGCCTTTGTAAAATTTATGGCTTAATAATTAGCAAAAAGGCTACTATTCAATTGGATTATAGTAGCCTTTTGAGAAAGGAATCATATGGCGAATCTGATATTGAGCATTTTCGAAAGAGTTATAACAATATTAATGTTTATTGCATTGGCAGTTGCTCTCGTATGCAAGAAAAAATCTAAAAAGGTACCTCTTTTTATCATCAGACCAATTTTTCTGGTTGGTTTGTTATTTATCATGTTTCAGGCAGTATTTGTGCAGCGAAATTTTACCTCGCTGGATAAAGCGATTCGGGCATATGATGTTAAGGCGAAGCCAATAGCAACCTTGCAGGATGAGAAATCTACATATGTTATCATGGATGAAGATGGATCTATTGAAGGAAGAATTTTTCCAAAAAATGGAAAGAAATGGAAATTGCCGGATTCAGCATTTTTCAGAAAAAGTATGAGCTATCCTTCAGAAGATGCCAATATTGATATGAGATCAATAGAAATACATGGAGTATGGTATATTGTAATACTCCCACATTATCTTATGGGGGAGTATTCTATAAATGAGGTTCACGATTCGGCTGGAACAGAATTTTTAAAAGCGGAATATGAGAATATAACGGTATATTATGGATATCTGAAAACGAAACCAGATGATTACTGGATTTCTGTAGATGGAGATAAAGTAGCGATCAATCTGTGAAGCGTCAAGATTGTAGGAAAAGGAGAACATAAAAATGAATATTTCACTGTCTAACTGGTGGTCGTGGGGAATCTTATTGCTGTTGCTCATGATAGTGGCAGTTGTGGATTCCAGGAAAAGAATCCCACGAAAAATATCCATATTTATACTGGTTCCGGTTTTGTCTGTGGTCATCATATTTATGATGTCCGAAAATAACAAAGAGGCTGAACAAAGTTTCCATACACTTGAGGAAGCAGTAACAGCCTATGATGATCGGTCAGATGTCGTGGCGACATTGCGAGGAAAAACTTCAGCATTGGTTATTATGGATGATGGAGATGTGATGGACTCACAGATTTTTGAAAAAACAGAAAGCGGCTGGAAACTTCCGGAAGATTCAGAGTTTCAGGACACAAAGCGTTTTACAGGAGACAGGATTATAGTCGACGTATCTACCGTAGCAGTTGATGGGGAATGGTATGTTGTGGTGTCACCATATCCGGGAATAAAATCTCCCATAACGAATGTATACGATTCGGAAGGAACAGAATTTTCCGAAGCAAAAGGAAGCGAAAACGTTTACTATGGATATCTGAAAAAATACCCAGAGGACTACTGGGTTTCTGCAAATGGACAGAAGATGGTTCCAATCGGGTTTTTGAAGGATTGGGTCAGAACTGGATGGAAAATAATAAGTAGTCATTAAAATAATAGATATCATAAAACAAAAGATTATTGGATTTCTATAAATGGGGAGAAGATATCGCTTGAGTGAAAAAACAAAACGTTTTTTTCTAATAACATTACTTCTGACACCAGCTTGCTACCAGATCATGCCGGAGATCAGAATGGCATTAGTATTGGCGGCAATGGGAGAAGCTGTATTATCGGCAGATAGAATTTGGGCAAGAAATGAAAGGTTTCCTTTTGCAAATTTATATGATGACAGGAATCCTCTGTATGTACGAAAAATGATGAAGAAGAGGAAATGGCTTTCTGGGATAAATGGATATTTTGTAGTACAGATTTTGCTTTTGAGTTATGTTCTTCTGATGACAGCAGGGTTCATTTCTGATCATATAATACATAGAAGATATCAGGAAATCAGACTGGAATTTTTCTGGATTTACTGGGGAATAATAATGAGTCTTGGTGTAGTGGAGGCATATTATATCCATATTTATAAGAAAAGTTTCTGCTATCCGAGAAATAAAAAAGGTATCTGGATGCCATTCAGCTTTATCGGATATGAAATGCAGGGACTGGCAGGAAGGATACTGCCTGATCCAACAGAAGAAACGGAGAAAAATCAGCCTCTGGTGTTTGAAGAATGTCTTTTTAAAAGTGGATATGCTAAAAAAGCAAATTATATATTAAAAGAGAATGACCAAATCTGTTTTTATCAGAAAAGAAAAAATCAACAGGTAAACTTATGGGCGATCATTGATATAGCAGATATGGAGAAAATGCATATCCAGCTTCTGAATGATGCATTTGAGATTTTCTGGTGTAATGAGCTGACCAGAGAAGAAAAAAAGAAAGATGTACGTTTTACCTTTGTGATCCAGACTGAGAGAATCAATGATGCTATAAGCAGGATTTTTTATGATGGATCAGGAACACGAATGTATAAACATCGAAGTCGTATGGCTGTTTTGTATGAGAAAAAACATGACATCATAAAAATAAAATGTACGGACCGTAAGTCCAGATATAAAAATATTTACAGAGAAATGAGAGAAGAACTGAAGCGGGTGATCGGAAGACGTGATATAGATCTGTAGACTGTATGCAAAGGTGATGTGAAAAAGGTATGTTGATCAAAGTGATAGAACCAATTGTATATCTGGTAATTATTATTAATCTGGTGATCGCTATTTCTTATAAAAGAAAATCAAAAAAGACACCAGTTAAGGTTGTCGCACCAATTGTTATATTAGGAATCGGACTCTTTGTTTGCGATACAGTGTATACTCACCGAAGTTTCAGTTCTGTGGAGAAAGCCGTGGAAGCATATGGTGATAATGCTGAGATCATCCGTATTCTGCAGGGAGAAAATTCTACATATGTTATCATGGATAACGAAGGAACAGTAGAGGGGAAGATTTTTCCGGAAAGTTCTGGGAAATGGAAATTGCCGGATTCTATATTTTATGGTACAGGCAGAGAGTATCAAGATGTAAAGATAAATATCGATATGTCAACGATAGAAATTAATGGGGAATGGTATGTACTGGTAGTACCGAATGATGATAATTATGTAATAGCCGATGTGAAGGATTCTGTGGGAACAAAATTTCTGGAAGCAGAAAATAACAAAAATGAAAAGATATGTTATGGATACATGGAACACAAACCGAAAGATTACTGGATTTCTGTAAATGGAGAGAAGATATCACTTGATTAAAAGAATATGTATTAGAAAAGAAAGAGGCAATTATACAGAGAAATGATCGACATGTTGAGCAAATCAATTTATTTATGCGTATATGCCCTGGTATTTGGAGGATTACTGAAATCTTTTTATTTCTATTTGGCGCCGGTCGGTGTAATGGAAATTTTGGCGGTTCTGGTAAGCCTGATGATCTCAAATATTCTATTTATTCCTACGGTTATTATACCGTCAAGATGGAAAACCCCTTATAATGTGCCGGATAGTTATAACTGTCAGAATCCATTTTATGTACACGGTATGTTAAATGACAAAAAGGAATCGAAATATGCTCTTCCTATCAGGAAAAACGGAAAGTTAAAAAGTTTTTTGTTTTTGCGAAAAATAATGATTCTGTGGCTGGGAGTGTATTTTACATATCTGGGGATGCAGTATGTAAATCCAGGTATAAATAGTACAGTGATAGAAATCCTTCTGAATATCTCGCTGGCTTTTATGATCATGGCAAGATCATGCATGTGGATATTTTATGTGAAATTTTATAAAAAGAATTATAAATACCCAACAGATAAAGAAGGAAATTGGGCGCCATTCAGTTTTCTGTGCCAGAATATCAATATGTATTATGAAAATCCGGTGTGTTACAGGGATTTACAGATACATTCTGATGTAATGGAAAAAGATTTTGGAATTTATCAATATATAAATACGTATAAAGCTCCTCGAAATGGAAAAACTTTTTTCTACAGATATGACAAAACAGATGAGATACATATTTTGGCATATGTAAAAACAGATTTGTTTCAGGAAGCGGATATCGGAAAATTAAATAAAGCTTTTGTAGAATTTTGGAAACAGTATATTACAACGAAAGAGGAAAAAAAGGAAATATATTTTTCCTTTGTGCTGGAAGTAGAAGATGATAATCGTGTTCTGAAGAGCATTGTACGGAATAATTCAGGGATAATGATGTATAAAAGACGATACCGTCTTGGAGCGGTATATAACCGTTATTATAATCGCTTGGAAATCCTTCCGTTATATAGATATTCGAGATGTAAAAAACAATATGAGAAAATGAAAAAAGATCTGTTGGATTGTCTGGGAATATCGGATGTTGTACAGGCCTGATGACTAGGGGGGATCATAATAAACCGAAAAAGAAAAAATAATATACTTGGAAAAATTTTGTTATTTTGTATTTTATTTTTGTCATATCGTTGGATTTTTGAAGATGATAGATTCACATTTGGAGTAGCCTTTTGGGGATATTTGGCATTGACTGGATGGGTATTCAGATGTGGCGAAACACCGGATCAGGATATTTCTTCGGAAAGTGTAGATGAAAATCCTCTATATGTTTATGGGATGATGAGAAAAAATCGAAAATGGCTTTCCGGAATCAGAGGGTGTTTTCTGTTTCAAATGTTGCTTTTGACAGATGTTTTTTTTGCAGCAGTATATTCCTGTTGGAAATGTTGGACGAATAGCAGTGGGAATGATGCGATTGAAAAAGCGTTATTACCACTGTATATTTTAATGACAGCGGGGTATGTTCAATTTTGAAGCATAGTGCTAGGATTCATGCAAGAAGCTACAGGTATATAGAGAATAAAAAAGAAATCTGGATGCCATTCAGTTTTATTTGTTACAAATATGAGAAGTTAATAGATATCAAAATAACTTTTCCAGAAGAGGTCGAAGAACGAAACGTTGTATTTGAAAAAGGGCTTTTACATAACCAGTACCAAAAAAAGTCAGAATATGAACTGGACGAAAAAGGAAAAGTAAGTTTTTTCAAGAAAAATAGAAATAATCAGGTGAATATCTGGGCGCTTATAGATATTACAGATATGGATAGAAATGATGTTTTGTTGTTAAATGATAAATTTGCAGAGTTCTGGATCAATGAGATGAGCAGAGAAGAAAAAAAGAAGGATATTCGTTTTACATTTGTAATCCAGGTAGATGAAATGAATGATTATCTGCAGGAAATTTTTTATGAAAGCCAGGGAATCTTTATGGATAAGCACAGAAGCCGGCTGCCTGTATTATATATACGCAAACACGATATCCTGAAAGTAAAATGGGCTGATAATGATTCAAAATATATAAGTATCAATAAGGAAATGAGAAAAGAGTTAAAGAAAATATATGATGATTCGGAGATAGAATCCATTAATAGCTGAAGAAAGGAATCATATGGCGAATCTGATATCCTTAGGTGCTGGGTAGTTCACTCGGCCACAACCGAGTCAGTCATGACCGAATAAAAAATATGTACATATCTACTCCTCAAACCTGCAAAGCGCCTTCTGCTGTGCTCCATAAATGGAGTGATTTCCGTTGATCAGATAAGCGAGGATGCATACCAGGATGAGGGGAAGGGTATTTCGGTTGCCGAAGACTTCCAGGCCGATAAGGATCGGGGCGATGAGGGTATTGGTGGCGCTGCCGAATACTGCGGCGTAGCCAAGTGCCCCGCAGATAATGGGAGGGATCCCGAGGATGGAACCTAGGACGACTCCAAGGGAAGCGCCGATGGAGAACAGTGGTGTCACTTCGCCGCCTTGAAAACCGATGGCAAGTGTAAATACAGTAAACAGAAGCTTCAGAATCCAGTCATATCCGTAGATCGTTTCTCCGGCAAAGGAAGCGGAGATGAGATTGGTTCCAAGACCTGTGTAGCGTCCGCCATAGCTCACAAACAGCAGAGCTGCCAGTGGAATGGCCATGACACCGATGCGGATCAGCGGATTTGAAATTTTTTCCCCGAATAATTTCTTTGCTTCCTGAAGAAGTACGGAAAAGCATCGTCCGGCAAGACCAAAGGCAAGTCCGAGAGCAATGAGAGAGATCATGCTTCGGAGATTGGTCACAGTCCAGGTGTCCTGGATATCCACAGCAAATTTTTCCAGTCCCAGGAAATGAGAGGTGAAGGAGGCTGTATATGCGGCAATAAGTGCCGGCAGCAGCGCATCGTACTCAAGATATCCGGCAACGATCACCTCCATGGCAAAAAATACAGCGGCCAGTGGCGTCTGGAACAGACCGCCAAAACCGGCAGCCATACCGGTGATCAGCATGACAGGCTTATTTTCCCGGATATGCAGCCTGCGTCCGGCCTCGTGGGAGAGTGTAGCACCGATCTGCACGGCAACACCTTCACGGCCGGCACTTCCTCCGAAGAGATGAGTGATCCAGGTGCCGAGCATTACCAGAGGGACAAGGGCCAGAGGAATCTGGTCTCTTTTTTTCTGCCCGGTTTCGAAGATCAGGGACATGCCCTTTAAGCTTAAGGTGCTGAAATGATGATACATCCATACAATAAGAAGTCCGGCCAGAGGCAGGAAGGGCAGCAGGCAGCGCCAGTGTGCAGTGCGAAAAGCAGAGATCGCCAGCAGGCCCCGGCCGAAGATAGTATCTACGATCCCGACGCAGATTCCCACGACCACTGCAAGGACAGCATATTTCAGCTGCAGGATCTGATGTTCTTTTTGGATAGTTTCTTTTGTCATAGTAACTCCTTTCAATCTCCCGGATCTTAAAAATCCATCAAAAAAAGCTGGTAACCCCGTGCATTGCACAGAAGTCATCAGCTCATTGGCGGTTTCGATAAAAATCGGGGGAGAACTTCATTCCCTTTCTGCCTGAGAGTATAGCATCCGAGGCTGATATCGTCAATAGTCAGACGGAAATCCGGAGTATCTTATTTGTTACAGGTGTGCTATGATTAAACAAATCGGCAGGTTACGGTTGAAGCAGTAAAGCGTAATATGCTGCGACTAAGACCTGCACATATGAGAATGTAAAAATAACGGAGGAGACATCATGGAAGAACCAAGAATTGACAAAACAGTCTATACAGGAAGACCGGAGAACACCGAGGGCCGTCTGGAGAAGGAAATCGCAGTGTACGATTTTCTGGATAGTTTTGGGATTGAATATAAAAGAGCAGATCATGAAGCACTGATGACCATGGAGGCCTGCGAGGCAGTGGATCAGCTTCTGGGGGCGCAGATATGCAAAAATCTTTTTCTCTGCAACCGACAGAAAACGGATTTCTATCTGCTGCTGATGCCGGGAGAGAAGCCGTTTAAAACAAAATTTCTGTCCAAACAGATCGGAACAGCCAGACTTTCCTTTGCAGACGGAGAGCAGATGGAGGAATATCTGAACATTACCCCGGGGTCCTTAAGTCTGATGGGACTGATCTTTGATAAAGAAAAGAAGGTACACCTGGTGATCGATAAAGAAGTCCTGGATGAAGAATATTTCGGATGCCATCCGTGTATCAATACTTCCACTCTGTTGATGAAGACCAGTGATGTAAAAGAAAAAATCCTGCCGGCGCTGGGCCACGAATATCAGGTGGTCGAGCTGCCGACAGAATAGAAAATCAACGTATGGGTGTAAAGTCCTTTTTGTTGGACTCTGCTATGATGTAATGGGGGCGCTGCTTGACCTCCATATAGGTTTTGGCTATGTATTGTCCCATGATACCCAGGCAGAAAAGCTGCAGGCCGCCGATGAAGATGATGACACAGATGGTGGAAGCCCAGCCTGGGACCGGATCATCGAAGATCAGCTTTCGGACGATGATGGCTACCAGGACCAGAAAGGAAAAACCGGTCATGGTCGTTCCGAACCAGGAGGCGATGGTCAGCGGTACCTGAGAAAAATTGATGATGCCGCTGACGGCGTATTTAAACAGCTTCCAGAAGTTCCATTTGGTCTCACCGGCTACGCGTTCGATATTTTTGTAGGGGAGCCAGCAGGTGCGGAAACCGATCCAGCCGAAGATTCCCTTGGAGAAGCGGTTGTACTCACTCATGGAGACGATGGCATCCACCATACTGCGCTTCATCAGACGGAAGTCTCTGGCGCCGTCCACAATATCTGCATCCGAGATCTTATTGATCAGCTGATAAAATTTCCGGGCAAAAAAGCTCCGGATAGGTGGCTCTCCGTCACGGCTGACACGTCTGGTGGCAACGCTGTCATATTCTCCGGATTCCAGCTTCTCCAGCATTTCCGGGAGAAGGGACGGCGGATCCTGAAGATCAGCGTCCATTACTGCTACATAATCGCCGCCGGCATTGCAGAAGCCTGCATACATGGCAGCTTCCTTTCCGAAGTTTCTGGAAAAAGAAAGATAGATCACATGAGGATCCTTTTCGGAAAGCTCTTTTAAAATCTCAAGGGTTCTGTCTCTGGAACCGTCATTCACAAAGATCAGTTCATAATCACAGTTCATTTGCCTGAGGACAGAAGTGGCTTCCGGGTAAAAAAGCGGAAGGGATTCTTCCTCATTGAAGCATGGTATAATTAAAGAAATCATTTTTGGCCTCGTTTTCCAGATCATAAAAAATGATCATTTTGGCGGATATCTGTAGTCCGCCCTGGTTTCAGGTTGCTTTTGGATGGGTACTATCATATCATATTTGTCCGGAATCGGCTATAAAACAGGGGATTTTTTTCTTGCACCGCTGTTTTTTTGTGATAAACTGTAAAAAAGACAGAAAAAAAGATAAACAAGAGGTGTGATATGCTGGAAAAATTTAACAGCTTTATGGAGAAATGGATGGCTTTTGTGACGCCGGCCTGTCTGCTTACGGGGGTACTGTTTCCGGATATTGCAAAGCATGGCGTGCCCTATGTGACGTATGCTTTTGCATTTATGACCTTTATCGGTGCGCTGAAATCCAGGTTCCGTGATGTAGCAGATGTGTTTAAGCGGCCGCTTCCGCTGATCCTGATGCTGCTGATCCTTCATGTGCTGGGACCGGTGGCCGCCTGCGGTCTGGGACATCTTCTGTTCCCGGGCAATATGAATTATATCACAGGAATGGTGCTGGAATTTTCCGTACCTGCAGCGGTGATCAGTCTGATGTGGGTATCCATTTATAATGGAAACAGTCCACTGTCACTTTCGCTGGTTGTGATCGATACGATCCTGGCTCCCTTTCTGATCCCGGCAGTATTGAAGCTCCTGGTGGGCTCCAGCGTAAAAATGGATACTGTGGGAATGATGAAGGAGCTGGTTTTCATGATCGCTCTGCCGGCAGTCCTTGCCATGTGCCTTAATGAAGTCAGCCATGGAAAGGTTATGGAGACCTGGCCGAAAAAGCTGGCGCCTTTTTCAAAAATGTGCCTGATCTTTGTGGTAACCTCTAACTCCTCCAAGGTTTCTCCTTATATGAAGCATCTTAATGGAGAACGGCTGGAGGTAGCAGCAGCGATCCTGGTCCTGGCAGCAGGGGGATATGCCATTGGCTGGATCATTGCCATTCTTACAAGGCAGAATAAAGCGGCAACGGTTTCCATGATCTATGGTTCCGGAATGCGGAACATCAGCGCCGGTGCGGTGATCGCGGGAGCGTATTTTCCGGCGGAAACATTATTTCCGGTTATGATCGGAACGTTATTTCAGCAGATCCTGGCGGCTTTTTACGGAAGTATGATGCGCCGGATCCAGACCGGACAGCAGGAAAGGGAGAAGGAGCATGGAGTTTCAGCATGAATTGATCATTCCCAATGAAGGATTTCCTTTTAAGCTTTTTCTTTTTGAAGGAAGAAACGGAAATTATGTAAGGGAAAAACACTGGCATACTTCGATCGAGATCTTTGCGGTGATGGAGGGGAGCCTTTATTTCTATATCGATGAGAAAGAGTATCCTCTGAAGGCAGGGGAGTTTCTGATCATTAATTCCAATGAAGTACATTCTATTCAGGCGCCAGTACGTAATGAGACCATCGTACTGCAGATCCCGCTGAAGCAGTTTTCGGATTATTTTACCGCTCAGAGATTTATCCGTTTTCGGAGCAGAAACGAAGAGTCTGAGGAAACAGACAGGCGGATGGTTTCTCTGATCCGGGAGATGTATCGGGTGTACGTATCCGGGGAAACGGGGTACGAATTCCGTATCAGGGCAGTGTTCTATGAAGTCCTTTATCTTATGGTTTCTGCATACAGGGAAACAGAGGTGGAGGAGAATGCGCTGAAGATCAGCCGCAGATTGGATGCTTTGTCAAAAATAACCACTTATATGCGGGAGCATTACAAGGAGGATCTCAGGCTTTCCGGACTTGCAGCCATGTTCGGATATTCCGATGCATATCTGTCAAGAATGTTCCGGAAATATGCGAAGGTCAATTTTAAGACATATTTACAGGATATCCGCATGGCATACGCCTATAAGGAGCTTTTGCATACAGATCATACCATCAGCTCTATCGCACTTGACAACGGGTTTGCAAGCAGCAGGGCTTTTTCCAGGGAATTTGTAAAGCGTTACGGGATCCTGCCGGGAAGAGTGGAGCGTCAGAATCATAAAAATGTCAAAAAAGTGCTATGAATGAGTCAAGAAAAGCGGCGAAAAGCATACCATGATGTGGTATGCTTTTTTCAGTTCAAAACGAAGATACAGAGAAGCTGTGAAACAGTAATTTTGTAAGGAGGGTTAAATCGTGAAAATTCAGAAAGTAACAGATCCGGCTTTCCGCAGATACGGAAAGGTTCTGGAGGGATACAATTTCGGTCCGCTTCTGAAGGAGATGAAGCATACACCGGTTCCGGAGGATGTGGTATATGTTCCGTCAGCAGAGGATCTGGAAGCTCTCGATGTGGAAAAAGAGCTGAAAAACAGAGCGTTTGGTGGATTACCTGTCCAGATCGGATATTGCAATGGTCACAATAAAAAGCTGAATGCCCTGGAATATCATCGGAATTCCGAGATCAATGTAGCAGTGACAGATCTTGTACTGCTTATCGGACATCAGCAGGATATAGAAGAGGATCTTACATACGATACCTCAAAGGTGGAGGCATTTCTGGTACCGGCAGGAACCGGGATCGAGGTTTATGCCACAACGCTCCACTATGCACCGTGTCATGTGAATGAGAGTGGATTTCAGTGTGTAGTTGTTCTTCCAAGAGGAACCAACACAGAGATTGATTTTCCGATGTCAGAGGACGGAGAGGACGGTCTGATGACAGCCAGAAATAAATGGCTTATCGCTCATGAGGATGCGAAGATCGAAGGCGCATTCAATGGATTGAAGGGTGAAAATATCACACTTGACTGATTTTGGGTGAAGTGAATAGTTACAAACGAACAATAATATCACCGGTGGAAAATCTGCCGGATATAAAAAGGAGAATGAAGATTATGAACAACATGCCAGAAGTTAAGATCGGAATCGTTGCAGTCAGCAGAGATTGTTTTCCGGAAAGCCTTTCCGTAAACAGGAGAAAAGCTCTTGTAGAAGCTTACACAAAGAAATACGATGCAAAGGATATCTACGAATGTCCGGTCTGTATCGTAGAGAGTGAGATCCATATGGTCCAGGCTCTGGAGGATATCAAAAAAGCAGGCTGTAACGCACTCTGTGTATATCTTGGAAACTTCGGACCGGAGATTTCTGAGACCCTTCTTGCAAAGCATTTCGAGGGACCGAAGATGTTTATCGCAGCAGCTGAGGAAACACAGGATAATCTCTGCCAGGGACGTGGAGATGCTTACTGCGGTATGCTGAATGCAAGCTACAACCTGCAGCTTCGTAATGTAAAAGCCTATATTCCGGAGTATCCGGTAGGTGATGCAGAGGACTGCGCGGATATGATCCATGAATTCCTTCCTATCGCAAGAGCGATCGAGGGATTGAGCAACCTGAAGATCATCAGCTTCGGACCGCGTCCTACAAACTTCCTTGCCTGCAATGCACCGATCAAACAGCTTTACAACCTTGGCGTTGAGATCGAGGAGAACTCAGAGCTGGATCTTTTCGAGGCATTCAACAAGCATGAAGGTGATGAAAGGATCCCGGCGATCGTAAAAGAGATGGAAGAAGAGCTTGGTGCGGGAAACAAGAAACCTGAGATCCTTCCGAAGCTTGCACAGTACGAGCTGACTCTGAAGGATTGGGTAAGAGATCACAAAGGATATCGTAAATATGTAACACTGACAGGAAAATGCTGGCCTGCATTCCAGACACAGTTTGGATTTGTTCCATGTTATGTAAACAGTCGTCTGACAGCACAGGGCATTCCGGTATCCTGTGAGGTTGATATCTATGGTACATTAAGTGAGTTTATCGGACAGGTAGTAAGTGATGATATCGTTACACTTCTTGATATCAATAACTCCGTTCCGAAGGATATGTACAAAGAATCTATCGAAGGAAAATTCAACTATACACTTCAGGATACCTTTATGGGATTCCATTGTGGAAACACAGCATCCAGCAAGCTGTCCTTCTGTGAGATGAAATATCAGATGATCATGGCAAGATCCCTTCCAATCGAGGTTACAAACGGAACTCTTGAGGGAGATATCAAGCCTGGAGATATCACCTTCTATCGTCTGCAGAGTACAGCGGACAACAAGCTTCGTGCATATATCGCACACGGCGAGGTTCTTCCGGTTGCAACACGTTCCTTCGGTGCTATCGGTGTATTTGCAATTCCGGAGATGGGACGTTTCTACCGTCACGTGCTGATCGAGGGAGGATTCCCGCATCACGGTGCTGTAGCATTCGGACATCACGGAAAAGCTCTCTTCGAGGTGTTCAAATACATTGGTGTACCGGTTGAAGAGATCGGTTACAATCAGCCGGCAGGCGTGAGATATCCGACAGAGAATCCTTGGAGATAATTAAAACAGGCAGGTAAGATCATCCGTACGTGCTGCCTGATACAAGCAAGTCTCCACTCGCTGCTTATTGCTTTTCGTAACCCCGCAGGGGACTTTCTTGATTTGGTTAAATACGATTCAGAAACCGCGGGCTCTCAGGCGTGCAGGCGCTGCGAACTGAGAGCTGCGGTTTCTGTATTTACAGGAGGAAAAATTACTATGTATTATATTGGCGTTGATCTTGGAACTTCCGCTGTAAAGCTTCTTCTTATGGAAGGATCCGGAAAGATCTGCAACATCGTATCAAAAGAATATCCGCTGTTCTTCCCCCATCCGGGCTGGTCTGAGCAGAATCCGGAGGACTGGTTCGCCCAGAGCATGGAAGGGATCAAAGAGCTCACAGAAGGGATTGACCGCAAAGAAGTAGCAGGAATCGGTTTTGGCGGTCAGATGCACGGTCTTGTAACTCTGGATAAAGATGACAATGTGATCCGTCCGGCGATTCTCTGGAATGACGGCCGTACCGGTGAGGAGACGGAATATCTTAATACGGTTATCGGAAAGGAAAAACTTTCTCAGTATACCGCAAACATTGCATTTGCAGGCTTCACTGCACCAAAGATACTCTGGATGCAGAAGCATGAGCCTGAGAATTTTAAAAAAGTGGTAAAGATCATGCTTCCGAAGGATTATCTTGCCTATCGCTTAAGCGGATCCTTCTGCACAGATGTATCCGATGCTTCCGGTATGCTTCTTCTGGATGTGAAGAACCGCTGTTGGTCAAAGGAAATGCTTGAGATCTGCCATATCACAGAGGAACAGCTTCCGAAGCTGTACGAGAGCTGGCAGGTAGTCGGAAACCTGAAAGCGGAAGTTGCAAAAGAGCTTGGCTTCTCAGAAGATGTGAAGGTTGTAGCAGGTGCAGGCGACAATGCTGCGGCAGCTGTCGGAACAGGAACGGTTGGCGATGGCCAGTGCAACATTTCCCTTGGAACATCCGGTACGATCTTTATTTCCAGCAAAGATTTCGGAGTGGATGAAAACAATGCACTGCATTCCTTTGACCATGCAGATGGAAGCTATCATCTGATGGGATGCATGTTAAGCGCTGCTTCCTGCAACAAATGGTGGTCAGAGGAGATCCTTAAGACAAAGGATTTTGTGGCAGAGCAGGCACCGATCCAAAAGCTTGGCGAGAATCAGGTATTCTTCCTTCCATATCTGATGGGAGAGAGATCTCCGCATAACAACCCGGATGCAAGAGGCGTATTTTTCGGAATGTCCATGGATACCACGAGAGCAGATATGACACAGGCTGTTCTGGAGGGAGTTGCTTTCGGACTTCGAGATTCCCTTGAGGTTGCAAGAAGCCTCGGGATCCATATTGAGCGCACCAAGATCTGCGGCGGCGGAGCTAAGAGCCCTCTCTGGAAAAAGATCATTGCAAATGTGATGAACCTGAAGGTGGATGTGCCGGAGAATGAGGAAGGCCCGTCCATGGGCGGTGCAATGCTGGCAGCAGTAGGCTGCGGCGAATACCCGGATGTAGAAACGATCTGTAATAAGCTGGTCAGGGTAGTAGATACGGTAGAACCGGAACCGGAGCTGGTTGCAAAATATGAAGAAAAATACCGGAAATTCCGCAAACTGTATCCGGCAATGAAAGAGTTGTTCAGATAACAGCCATTTTCACGGATAAATATTGTTCTGCTTCATAGGTATGGAGCACTGAACGGTTAAAGATCAGGAGCATGTCACAGCTCCTGATTTTTTCTGTACTGTCTTGGTGTACAGCCCTTGATTTTCGTAAAGACCTTTGTGTAATAATTAGAGTCCGAAAAACCGGACAGCAGTCCTGATTCTGTGATAGAACAGGAAGGATTTTCCAGATATTCCAGGCTGCGTTCAATGCGGTATTCCTGGATGTATCCGAAGAGTGTGATATTCATGCATTTTTTGAAAAGCCGGCTGCATTCGCTGGGACTTAAGTGGATCAGGTCTGCAACATCATTCAGGAGAATCTTTTCAGAGTAGTGTTCTGCGATATAGGACATGATCTGACGGATGCGGCGGTAGTTTTCTTCATCCTGACCGGATGGAAGAGTTGTCCGGGAGATCGTATTTTCATACAAGATCTTCCAGAAGTGCTGCAGTCTGGCGATGATCTCAAATTCATACATGGGTTCCCGGATACTGTCCAGGTCGATGATGTCACGGATATCTTTTATGGCCTCGGAATGCCATTTACAGGATAGATCAAGCGGTACAGCGGACAGGGAAAAGCTTCGGAGGATCGGTTCTGTATATTTCTGAAAAAGAAGGCTTCCCGAAAATCCGTAGATCAGTTTGGGGTCAAAGGTTATGGGGATATACTGACAGTCCTGATCCTGATACATATATCCGGCATGAAGGGCATTGGCATTGCCAAAGATTGCCTGTCCCTCTTTCAGGTGAAAGGTATTCTGATTGATCTTGTAGAGCATTTCGCCCTTTTCGATATAGGTAAGCTCGATCTCCGGATGCCAGTGCCACAGAAAGGAACCGGTCTCATAGCCGGAAAGCCGCTCGTAGCTTACCAGGAATGGGAAGGAGCTGTCTCCGTGTTTTTTCAGTTCTTTTCCGGCGGGATCTGTGATGATCTGCAAGGTGTTACCTCCTTCCTTCTGTGCGCGGATCCTGAAGTGTATATCTGCTTTTCATAGTGGAATTTATTTTATCAGAAAAGGCAGAAAATGCAAAGGGATATTCCGGGATCACCACAAAATAATACGGTTTTTACACAAAATTGTTATGGACAGAAAAGACGGGACTGTTATAATAAAAGTACATGAAGCGTTACTATTCACTGGTGATATTCTGCGCATTGCGAAGTGTGTTGCTGAGAACGGAGTGAACAGTAACCATGAAGCGTGACAGAGCGGAAGATTTTTTCAGGTTCTTCCGGATCTGGGGTGTAAACTATATAACAGGAGGAAGAAAAAATGGGAACAATTAAAATTCCGGCAGCAGAAGTGCTGAAAAAAATCTATGGAGAGACAGAGGAGAGTAGCGCCCGTTATACCAATCTTGCTGTGAATTTCGAGAAGAAATATCATCATGACAAGGCAGAGTTTTTTACTGCTCCGGGCCGTACGGAGATCATTGGCAACCATGTTGATCATAACGGCGGTCAGATCATTGCGGCAAGTATCGATCTGGATACCATCGGTGCTGCTTATCCAAACGGAACCAATGTGATCCATATGATCAGTGAGGGTTACAAACAGGAAGTAGTTGTTGATCTTGACAAGCTCAGCACAGAAACCTATACAAAAGGTACAGATGCTCTTGTTGCAGGTATTATGGAGTATATGCAGAAAAAAGGCTATGCTACCGGTGGATTTGACGCTTATGTTTCCACCAAGGTTATTGCCGCTGCAGGTGTAAGCTCTTCTGCTTCCTTTGAGATGCTTGTATGTGCGATCACCAATTATTTCTTTAATGAAGGTAAGCTGGAGTATGGCGAGTATGCGAGAGCAGGTCAGTATGCTGAGAATGTTTACTGGAAAAAGGCTTCCGGTCTGATGGACCAGATGGCTTGTGCTGCCGGCGGCCCGATCCTTCTGGATTTCTCTGATAAAGAGAATATCAGCTGTGAGAAGATCGCATTTTCCTTTGAGGATATGGGCTGCAGACTTGTGATCGTAAATACCGGTAAGGGCCATGCAGATCTCAGTGAGGAATATTCCTCTATTCCTATGGAGATGCGTGAGGCTGCGAAGGCTATGGGCGTAGAGCTTCTCTGTGAGTCCAATATGGAGAATCTTCTGGCACATGTGAAGGATATTCCGAATGACCGTGCTGTTCTTCGTGCGATGCATTTTTATGAAGAGAACAGACGTGTTGCAGATGCTGTGAAGGCTGTTGAGAATAAAGACGGTGAGGGATTCCTGCGTCTTCTTGAGGAGTCCGGTAATTCTTCCTGGGAGTGGCTGCAGAACTGTTATTCTCTGCAGAATTGCAAGGAGCAGAAGATCACGTTGAGTCTGGCGCTTACCAAGCTGTTTCTGAATAAGATCGGTGCTGGTATCTGCAGAGTTCATGGTGGTGGTTTTGCAGGAGTTATCATGTGCGTGCTTCCGATCGAGAACGCAGATGCGTATGTGGACTATATGGCTCAGTATGTTGGAAGGGAAAATGTCTATCCGATGAATATCAGGAGTACAGGGGCTGTTCATGTTGAGTGATTTTTGATGGCATAACGAACGTCATGGAGGGCGATTCGTTTCCGAATGCGGCTTTGGCGGCATCCGGAAATGAACCGCCCTTTGCGCTGTACTATGATTTTTTATTTTTTAATCAAAATTTTATGATTTGTTTCTGATTTAAATTTATGGGTTATGGTATAATGAGAAAAATTTTAAGAGAGTAATAAAAAAGAATTTGCAGAAGTTTTCAAGGTGAGGTTTCTGGAGTTGTTTTGAGTTTTGTTTTTTCATTATATTTCATAAGAAAGGTTTGACATATTTATGAGCAGAAGAGAGTTTCTTGAGGTTTTACGGGGGCAGCTGTCCGGACAGATGACCCAGGGGAGAGCTGCGGCTCATGTGCGGTATTATGAGGATTACATTCAGTCTCAGGTCCGGAACGGTCGAAGTGAATCAGATGTTCTGGCAGAACTGGGGGATCCCAGGCTGATCGCCAAGACTTTGATCGATACAGATGACAGTGCAGCTGTTTATGATGAGTCTGGTTATTCTGAAGAGAGCTATGGTGCAGATGATTATGCGGATAATGGGACGGAGAGCAGTGCCGGAAAGGCAAGAAGCTTTAAACTGGATCTGAGCACATGGTATGGAAAGGCAATCGTGATCGCTATTGCAGCGTTAATTGTGATACTTTTAACAACTGTTTTGGTGGCAGTTGCTCCATTTTTGATAATTTTTGGTATAGTTTTGTATTTAATATCCTGGTACAGGAAGAAAAAAGTATAAGTGTTCCACAATAGCTGTGAATTAAAGACAATTTCCGCGTAATGAAATGGATTGCTTGTGAAAAAAGTATTTATAAGATTTGCATAAAAAATATGTGTTTGGTCTTGATTTATAGTGGATTTTACTGTATAATCTGGGTTAACAAGTTGAGATTGTGTCTGTTTTGTATAAAAACAGATGATGCCATTGAGAAGAGAGAACGGCAGAAGATATACATCGAAGGATGTGTTATTTTCTGCCGATTTTTTTATCTGTTTTTTATGGAAGGTGATCAGAATGGATTGCCTTATTGGGGTACGATAAATTGTATAAAATAGATAAAAAAATAATTATTATCAAATAATAATTGTCTAAAATAAATAAAGAAATATTGAAAAATAGGGAAATAACTGTTGATTATATGCAAGGAATATGTTATCATTTGGTAAAAAGTTGGTAAAGATAACAAATGCGCAAATACAAAGGAGGGTAGTGAGAGGGCATTTTTGACAGCAGAACGTAAATGAGAGTTTTGCTTAATGTATTGGGGTAATTGCTGGAAGATATAACGGAAATGTTTTTCAGCAGAATGTGTAATGAGCAACATGATCAGCACTGTCAGGAGGACAGAGATATCGTGATGATGCAGCTGATCGGTAGTACGTAAATTTATGAAAAGCAGGTGATATACAATGAAAAGTAAAAAATCTTTTTTCAGGACAGTGGAGCCTTATCTCTATCTGGTTCCTGTAATGATCCTTTTTATACTGTTTGTATTCTGGCCGTTCGTTAAGACGATCCAGCTGAGCTTTGCCAGAACCACACCTCTTGGTCAGGTGGCACAGTATGTAGGACTTGACAACTATACGAATATTTTTACAGATGGAACGTTCCTTAACAGTTTGGTGACAACACTGAAATTTTCTGTTATGCGAGTTATCCTTTCTATTGTGCTCGGTTTTATACTGGCGATCATCAGTACAGAGAAGATCAGGGCAAAGGGATTTTTCCGTACTGTATATGCACTTCCGATGGCTATTTCCGCAGCAGCGGCATCTGTAGTGTTCATGTTTATTTTCCACAGCTCTCTGGGTATCCTGAACAGGGCTCTCGGAACTCATATCGGATGGCTGACAGATAAGAAATATGCACTGATCGCAGTTACGATCGTTAGTGTATGGATGGCGATCGGTATGAATTTCATTTACCTTACTGCAGCGATCCAGAGTGTACCGGCTGAGCTTTATGAGAGCGTTGCCCTGGATGGAGCGAATTTCTTCCAGAAGCACCGTCATGTAACGATTCCGTCAATCTCTCCGACACTGTTCTTCCTTCTCATCATCAATGTCATCAACTCCGTACAGGCATACGCAGAGTTCAAGATGATGACCCAGGGCGGACCGGCAGAGAGTACCAACGTTATCGTGTATGAGATTTACCAGGAGGCATTTATCAACAGCCGTTTCGGTGTGGCCTGTTCAGAATCCGTAATTCTGTTTGTTATTTTGATCATCCTGACTGCACTGCAGTTTAGACTGGAAAAGAAGGTGACCTACTGATGAAAGAAAAACCATATGTAAAAGTGGCGATGTATGCGCTGAATATTATTTTTGCAATTATTATTATTGTTCCTGTTATCTACTGTTTCAATGTTAGTATGATGGATCTGAAGGAGATCTACGGCGGAAAGTTCTGGCCGTCCCATCTGACTATCGAGAACTACACAAGAGCATTTCAGCTTGCACCGTTCTTTACCTTCATTAAGAACTCACTGATCGTATCCGGTGTTATCACATTTGCTCAGGTCGTTACAGGTGCTCTTGCAGCATATGCTTTTGCAATGATGGAGTTCAAAGGCAAAAAGGTCCTGTTCTATATTATGCTGGCAACCATGATGATCCCGAGCCAGGCGATCATCATCGCAAACTACCTGACTATTGCTGACTGGGGTATCCGTAATACATACGCAGCGCTGATCCTTCCTAATGCAGCAGCAGCTTTTGCGGTATTCAACATGCGTCAGGCATTCCTGACACTGCCGAAGGAGATCCATGAGGCGGCAGAGATTGACGGATGTACAAATTTCAAGTTCTTATATACCATCGGTGTTCCGCTTATCAAACCATCACTGGGTGCTCTGATCATCTATGTATTCCTTCAGAGCTGGAACTACTATCTGTGGCCACTGCTTGTAACAGACAGTGTAAATATGAGAACGGTTCAGATCGGTCTTGGTATGCTTCAGGGGGCTGAGGCAACAGACTTCCGACCGGTTATGGCTGGTGCTATGGTTATCCTGATTCCGTCGATCCTTGTATTTATCATTGGTCAGAAGCAGATGATCAGTGGTCTGACAGCAGGTGCTGTTAAGGGTTGATCCAATCACATAAGAGCAAGTAGCAAAAATGTTAATTTGTCCGACCTGTATTGGGGCGGGTCGGACCATTATAAAAGGAGGGTTTCTATATGAACAACAAAAAATGGATGGCGATTCTTTTAGGAGGAATCATGGCTGCATCTCTGGCAGCTCCGTGCTCAGTAAGTGCAGCTGAGAAAACAACACTTACATTCTGGCATGCAATGGGCGGCACAAACGGTGAGGTGCTTCAGCAGATCGTGGATGATTTCAACGCATCCCAGGATGAGATCGAGGTTAAAGCTGAGTATCAGGGAACCTATGATGATACCATCACAAAACTGAAAGCTGCTATGCAGAGTGACTCCGGTCTTCCGGATGTTTGCCAGATGTATGACGTAGGAACAAAGTTCATGTATGACAGTGGTGCTGTCATTCCTGTAGAAGACAAATTTGAAAGCACAGGCTATGATAAGAGCTCTGTTATGGGGGTTATCAGCAGTTACTATACCGTAGACGGCAAGCAGTATTCAATGCCATTTAACGTATCCACACCTATGCTGTATTACAACAAAGACGTATTTGAGGCAGCAGGACTTGATCCTGAAACTCCGCCGACAACTTATGATGAGGTTCTTGAGGATGCCAAGAAGATCGTAGAGAGCGGAGCAGCTCCGGTTGGTTATTCACAGGCTATTTACGGATGGTTCTTTGAGCAGCAGCTTGCAGGACTTGGCGTAACATACGGAAACAATGACAATGGACGTACAGAGGCAGTTACAGCTGTTGATTTTGATTCCAACGGCGGTGGCCTAAAAGTATTTGATATGTGGAAAAAGCTGTATGATTCCGGATGCTTCGAAGATTACGGAACAACAACAGCAGATACTCAGACAGCATTCTTCTCCGGACAGGTTGGTATGATCATCGAGTCTACTGCTATCCTGAAAAATGCAGTTGATTCTTCTCCGTTCGAAGTTGGTACAGGATATCTTCCGAGAATCGAGCAGAATGATGAAGGCGGTGTTATCATCGGTGGTGGATCCCTGTGGCTTACAGATACAGGCAACGAAGCTAACGAAGATGCAGCATGGAAATTCATCGAGTACATCACAACTCCTGATGTACAGGCTAAATGGTCCATGGGTACAGGATACTTTGCGATCAACGAGAAAGCTTATGAGACAGAGGATATGAAGGCTTACCTCAAAGAAAACCCGAACTTCGAGACAGCTATCAACCAGCTGAAGGATTCTCCTGTAAACTGCAATACAGCAGGTGTTCTCTCAGGTGTACAGACAGAAGCCCGTCTTACATTCAACGAGATCATGCCGCAGGTATATGATGGCAAGCTTACAACTCAGGACGCTGTTGATCAGCTTGCAGCTTCTGTAAACAAAGCGATCGAGAACTATAACGAGTCTATTAAATAATCAGAATGCCCTCTGATCAGTAGATAGAGCAACAGATAGGGATACCGCCGCCGGGCGCCGGTATCCCTGCTGTTTTACATGCTGTGAGACTACAGATCATGTATATCCGGGGTATAGGATCATATGAAAAACTGCGTAGTGAGACGGACGGAGTGAGTCCGGCTGACTAGACAGCTTTCGAATGGAGTGAGTGTGGCCTGCGGCGTTCGTGCAAGGCAAAATGAAGTGATGCGCGATTGGCGTTATCACCGGCAGAAAATAATGTTACAACAGGAAAGGAGCAAATTTATGGGCGGAATTCTCGGAGCATGTAATGCAATATCGGATTATTTGCACACTTTAAATATGGGATCGACGCTGTTTCGGCTGATTCTTGCGATGTTTCTTGGATGTCTGATCGGTATTGATCGTGGAATGAAGAAGCGTGTGGCAGGTGTAAAAACACATATGATCGTCTGTATGGGGGCAACTCTGGTTATGATGACGGGCGATTTTATCCATGTATATTCTAATGGGGCAGGAATCGGAGATACTGCACGACTTGGCGCACAGGTTGTCAGCGGGATTGGTTTTCTTGGAGTGGGAACTATCATTGTGACCGGACAGAGACATGTATCCGGTCTTACGACAGCAGCCAGTCTTTGGACTTCTGCGTGTATCGGACTTGCTGTGGGAATCGGCTTTTACAGCGGTGCGATCTTTACCACGCTGGGGCTTATTCTGGTGTTCAAATATGCGAAATATATAGAGGTTTATGTGGAAGAGCATTCCAATACCTATGACGTATATATGGAGTTTGAAAATGAAGACAAGATGAGTATGGTCATAAAGAAGCTCCGGGAAGAGGACATCATGATCTCCAACGTAGTTATCATCAAAAAGAGATCCAAAACACAGAGTGTGGTGATCCAGGCAACAATGGAGGCTGCCAAATGGAAAGCACGCCATACTGTATTTCGTGAGGTAAGACAGCAGGAAGGAGTTATTTCTGTGGAGGAAATATGATCGGGAATCGGGAATACAATGAAACTTATCATGTTTTTGAGAAAGTTAAGAGCATGTTAAAGAAAAAACGATGTATTTTACGAAAAATGCACTTGAAATATGAAGAATAGTCTGATACAATGAATACAAAGTGAAGAAGGAATCTGATTCAGCTTGCTGAATACAGAGAATGCCATTGAGAACAGAGACCGGCATGAAGACACATGGATAAGTGTGTTTTTATGCCGGCTATTTTTATGCGCAAATGTTAATGTTTCAAAAGGATTACAAGGGTTACAAAGGGTTACGGCATAAAAATAATGGCATATTCACTTGAAAGATTGCTGTTCGTAAGCAGTACTCCTCGCAGAATATATACCTGCGGACGGCAATGCTTGTGTTGCAACGGATATTCTGCTGTTTCCGGCGCAGAGAAAGCCGGGGACAGTTCAGAAGATCCGCAAACAGGAAAGGAGAAACAGATCTATGTATGATGTGATCATTATCGGAGCAGGAGTTTCCGGAGCGGCAGCGGCGAGAGAGCTTTCAAGATATCGGCTGAAAATCTGCGTTCTGGAGCGAGAAGAGGATGTATGCTGTGGAACTTCCAAGGCAAACAGCGGAATCGCTCATTCCGGTTATGATGCAGAACCGGGAAGCCTTATGGCGGAACTGAATGTGAAGGGCAGCAATATGATGGGACAGCTTTCGAAGGAACTGGATTTTCCTTTTAAACAGACTGGTTCACTGACTGTCTGTACAACTGAGAATGGAATCGCCATGCTGCATAAGCTGCGTGAAAGAGGACTGAAAAACGGAGTAGAGGGACTGAGGATCCTTGACAGAGAAGAGGCACTTGCCATGGAGCCGAATCTGTCTGATCAGGTGCTGGCAGCGCTGTATGCACCGACAGCCGGAATTGTCTGTCCCTTTGAGCTGAACATTGCAATGGCAGAGAATGCATATAACAATGGTGTGGAATTTAAATTTGACACAGAAGTAAAGAACATCCGGAAACAGGAAAAAGGTTTTGTTGTGGAAACCTCAAAGGGTGATCTTGAGACAGGCTGTATCGTCAATGCTGCCGGGATCTATGCGGATGTTTTTCATAATATGGTAAGTGAGAAAAAACTGCATATCACTCCTCGTAAGGGTGAGTATATGCTTCTTGATAAAAGTGCAGGAATACATGTGAATCATACGATCTTTGCACTTCCAAATAAGAACGGAAAAGGAGTTCTGGTAACACAGACTGTTCACGGTAATCTTCTGATCGGGCCTACAGCTACGGATTTGGAGGATCGGGAGGAAACAGCGACTACATCAGAGGGGATGGAGGAAGTAAGTGCCAAATCCCGGAAAACAGTAAAGGATATTCCGATGCGAAAGGTGATCACAAGCTTTGCAGGGCTTCGAGCTATCGAGGACGGTATGGATTTTGTGATCGAAGAGGTGGAGGATGCTCCTGGATTTATCGATTGTGCAGGAATCGCATCCCCGGGACTTACCAGCTCACCGGCCATTGGCTGTATGGTTGCTGACATCGTAAAAGAAAAATTACATCCGGAAGTAAATCCGGATTTTGATCCGGTGAGAAAAGGGATCCTGGATCCGTCAGAGCTTTCTCTGGAAGAAAGAAATGAGCTGATCAAAAGATCACCGGAATATGGAAATATCATCTGCAGATGTGAGATGATCTCTGAGGGAGAGATCCTGGATGCGATCCGAAGACCGCTTGGAGCGAAATCCCTGGACGGAGTAAAACGTCGTACAAGAGCAGGAATGGGAAGATGTCAGTCAGGCTTCTGCTCTCCCAGAACAATGGAAATCCTCAGCCGAGAGCTTGGCATTTCCATGGAGGAGATCACAAAAACAGGCGGAGCTTCCAGACTGATCGAAGGAATCAACAAGAAAATTGCAGAGGAGGGCGAGAACCATGAATGATAAGATTATGGTGAAGAGAGATATCGTGATCATAGGCGGAGGCCCTGCAGGACTGGCAGCAGCCCTGGCTGCAAAGAAAGAGGGAGCAGAGAGTATCCTGATCCTGGAACGTGATAAGGAACTGGGCGGGATCCTGAATCAGTGTATCCATAATGGATTTGGCCTTCATACATTTCAGGAGGAGCTGACAGGACCGGAATATGCGGCACGTTTTATCCGGATGGTAAAAGAGCAGCAGATCGAGTACCGGCTGAACACCATGGTCATGGATATCAGCCAGGATAAGGTGATCACTGCCATGAGCCGCCAGGAGGGAATGTATCAGATCCGGGCAAAAGCTGTGATCCTTGCCATGGGCTGCAGAGAGAGACCGCGAGGTGCACTGAACATTCCGGGATATCGACCGGCAGGCATTTATTCAGCAGGAACAGCACAGCGCCTTGTAAACATGGAAGGATTTATGCCGGGAAAAAAAGTAGTGATCCTGGGATCCGGTGATATCGGACTGATCATGGCTAGACGTATGACGCTGGAAGGTGCAGAGGTTAAGGCAGTGGCAGAATTGATGCCATATTCCGGAGGCCTGAAGCGAAATATCGTGCAGTGCCTGGATGACTTTGGAATCCCGTTGAAGCTTAGCCATACAGTGGTTGACATAAAAGGAAAAGAACGTGTGGAAGGAATCACTCTTGCAGAGGTAGACGAAAACAGACGCCCGATTCCCGGTACAGAGGAATTTTTTGAATGCGATACGCTTCTTCTTTCTGTTGGTCTGATCCCAGAGAATGAGCTTTCCGGACAGGCAGGTGTGAAGCTGAGCAATGTGACTTCCGGACCGGTGGTAAACGAAAGTCTGGAGACAAATGTAGAAGGTATTTTTGCCTGCGGAAATGTTCTTCATGTTCACGATCTGGTGGATTTTGTTTCGGAGGAAGCCGGCAATGCAGGAAGAAATGCGGCTCTTTATATAAACAACAATGGAGAGGATAAAATACCGGAAGAGATGAAGATCACACTTTCGCCCCAAAACGGAGTCCGCTATACAGTGCCGTCTGAGATCCGTACCGGTCATATGGCGGAGGAGCAGCTGGTCCGCTTCCGTGTGGGAAATGTATATAAAAATTGTTACATCCGTGCATATCTGGATGGAGAACGGATCTTTTCCAGAAAAAAACAGGTGGCAGCACCCGGAGAGATGGAACAGATCAAATTGAAAAAAGAGCAGCTTCTTTCCATTCTGGAAGGAAAACAGAAACAGGATAAACATGAACTTGTGATCCAGGTGGAGGAGTGATGAAAATGGAAAAAAGGAATCTTACTTGTATCGGATGTCCTATGGGATGCGCCCTTCTGGTGGAAATGAATGGAAAAGAAATCATTTCCGTCACAGGAAATACCTGTAAAAAAGGTGCGGAATATGCAGTGAAGGAAGTGACAGATCCGACCAGGATCGTGACAACGACCGTGCGTGTGAAGAATGGAAGCATGCCGGTGGTGTCAGTAAAGACAGCACAGGATATTCCGAAAGGAAAGATTTTTGACTGTGTGGATGCGCTGCGGGATGTATGTGTGGAAGCGCCGGTTCAGATTGGGGACGTGATCCTGGAGAATGCAGCAGGTACAGGTGTGGATATCGTGGCTACAGGAAATGTGAAGCAGATCATACAGTGATCTGCAAAGGATATATATGGCGATCTGTATGCTTATAATATGTCAGCCCTCTGGCAGACAAAGCGAATAAAATAAACCTGAAAAGGCTTTTTTATCGCTTTGTTTGCCATGAAATAAAATGTACAAAATGCACAAAAGATATTAGCACTTAAAAGAATAATTAATTAAAAAATAACAAAAAAATGCACAAAAGTCGATAAAAAATGTTGAAAATAAATAAAAGCTATGATATAATCAGAAATATGAATTGGCAAAAATGCTCACAACGATGTAATGCATTGAATGGAGGATGATTAGAATGAAAGTATTTGGACATCGTGGTTTCAGCGGAGAATATCCGGAGAATACAATGCTGGCGTTTCAGAAGGCAGTGGAGGCTGGTTGCGAGGGGATCGAGCTTGATGTGCAGCTGACCAAGGATCTGGTTCCGGTGATCATGCACGATGAGAAGGTTGATCGTACCACAGATGGAAACGGGTATATCTATGATCTTACATATGCTGAGCTGTGTAAACTGGATTGCAGTTATCCGGATAAGTTTGCCGGAAAATTCGGCAGGCTTCAGATTCCGACTCTGAGAGAGTATTTGGAGTGGATGGCAGAGGAGGAAGATCTGATTACAAACATCGAGCTGAAGAACAGTGTTTATTATTATGGTGGTATGGAAGAGAAGGTCATTGATATGATCTGCGAATATGGTCTGGAGGATCGGATCATCCTTTCCTCTTTCAATAACGCATCCATTGTATTGTGCAGACAGAGTGATGAGACTATTGCAGGAGGCTTTCTGGTAGAGAAATATGTGGATAATGCAGGGGTTTATGCAAGAACCTGTGATGTGCAGTATTATCATCCGAATCTGGAATACCTGAAGGAAGAACATGTACGCAGCTGTTCCCAGAATGGGATCGGGGTGAATGTCTGGACTGTAAACGAGGAAGAGGATATGAGAAGGATGAAGAAATGGGGAGTAAACTCCATCATTACCAATTATCCGGACAGAGGAAGAGCAGTGGCAGACGAGGATTGAAACTGCGATGTAAAGGCGCTTTCTGTGAGGCACATACAGGAGGCAGGCTAAATTTGAAATCTCCGGCAGGAGGGGGTCCTGCTGCAGATCTATATAAGCAAAATAAAAAAACTATAATAATGTATATGGAGGAGTTTTACAATGGAGAAAGAAACAAGACCTTTTATTTCCTGGCAGCTTGCAGACGATTTTATGACTGCAGTATTTGAGAAAATGGGAGTTCCGACGGAGGATGCAAGACTTTGCGCTGATGTACTTCTGGAAAGTGACAGACGTGGAATCGAGAGCCATGGCTGCAACCGCTTTAAACCGATCTATATCGACCGTATCAAATCCGGAATCTTAAATCCTGTAACAAAGATCGATATTCTTAAAGAGACACCGACAACTGCAGTTCTTGATGCTAACGATGGTATGGGAATGGTAGCCAGCAAGAAGGCTATGGACATGTGTATCGAAAAAGCACATAAATACGGCATGGGTATGGTTGCAGTCCGTAACTCTTCCCATTATGGAATCGCAGGCTACTGGACAGGTCTCGCAGCAAAGGAGAATATGATCGGTATCAGCGGTACTAACGCAAGACCATCTGTTGCACCGACATTTGGTGTTGAGAATATGCTTGGAACCAACCCATTAACATTTAGTATGCCTACAGATGAGCCGTTCCCGTTTACACTGGACTGTGCAACATCTGTTATCCAGAATGGCAAGATCGAATACTACGCACGTATCAACCATGATACTCCTAAGGGTCTTGTTATTTCCAGAGAAGGAGAGGAGCTTACAGATAGTGCAGAGATCCTTAAGAAGATCAGAAGCCAGCAGGCAGCACTTGCTCCTCTCGGTGGATTTGGTGAGACAACCGGAGGATATAAGGGATACGGATACTCTACGGTTGTTGAGATCCTTTCCGCTGCTCTTCAGTCCGGTCTCTTCCTGAAAGCTCTGGATGGTAAGGATGAGGAAGGAAAGATCCGTCCATATCATCTTGGACATTTCTTTATTGCTATCGACACAGAGGCATTTATGGGTGCAGAGGCATTCAAGAAAACATGCGGTGATATCCTGAGAGACCTGAGAGGCTCCGAGAAGGCTCCTGGACAGGAACGTATCTACACAGCAGGCGAGAAGGAATATGATGTATGGATGTATCGTAAGGATAAGGGAGTTCCGGTGACAGAGGCAGTTCAGAAAGAGTTTATCGGACTTCGCGATGAATTCGGACTTACACAGTTCAAATTCCCGTTTGAGAAATAATGTATCTGCAGAAGGGAAGTCCATAGGGGCTTCCCTTCTTTTACCAGAGAAGAAGATTGTCTGAGAATTGTAATACAGCCGGAAATAAAACAGATATATTTGGCAAATGCGTCTGGTCTTTGAAGCAATAAACTGATACAATAAGAATAATATCTTCAAATAATGCGCGGAGATAAAATGATATTGTGTGAACATTGCGGAGGAAGAGAGAAGATGAACAAAGAATTTCTGGACGCGATCGAGGCGAACCCGATCATAGCGGCTGTAAAGGATGAGCAGGGGCTTCAGAACTGTTTGGGCAGGGAGGAGCTTACCGTGATCTTTATCCTGTATGGAGATATCCGTTCTATTGGGGGAATTGTGGAGCGGATCCACCAGGCGGGGAAGATCGCGATGGCACATATAGACCTGATCACAGGTTTAAGCTCAAAAGAGGTTTCTGTGGATTATATTTGTAAAAATATCCATGCAGATGGGATCATTTCAACAAAAGCATCCATGATCAACAGGGCGAAGAAGCTTGGAATGTATACAGTTCTGCGTTTTTTCCTTATTGATTCCATGGCGATCAAGAACATTGAGAATCTGGGAAATCAGCATGAGCAGCTGCCGGATGTGGTAGAGGTTCTGCCGGGGCTGATGCCGAAGATTCTTAAACAGATATGTAAAACAAGCAAGGTGCCTGTGATCGCAGGCGGTTTGATCTCCGATAAGGAGGACGTGATGGGAGCCCTGGGTGCGGGGGCAGCAGCGGTTTCCACTACAAATCAGAAGGTATGGGAATTATGAGGCTGCAGAGGCATTGAGCCGCAGCCAAGAAATGTATTGGAGGATTTTTATATGGCAAAATATGTTATGGCGCTGGATTCCGGAACGACCAGTAACCGCTGTATTCTTTTTGATGAAAGCGGAAGGATCCGCAGTGTGGCACAGAAGGAGTTTATCCAGCATTTTCCAAAACCGGGATGGGTAGAGCATGATGCAGGTGAGATCTGGTCCACACAGCTTTCTGTTGCCAGAGAGGCTATGAACCAGATTGAGGCAACGGCAGAGGATATTGCAGCGATCGGTATCACCAATCAGAGAGAGACCACCATTGTCTGGGATAAGAATACGGGACAGCCGGTTTATCATGCCATCGTATGGCAGTGCAGGAGAACCTCAGAATACTGCGACAGCCTGAAAGCAAAGGGACTGGAAGAAAAATTCCGTCAGAAAACAGGACTTGTTATTGATGCGTATTTTTCTGCCACCAAGGTAAAATGGATCCTGGATAATGTGGAGGGTGCCCGCGAAAGAGCAGAGAAGGGTGAGCTTCTGTTTGGTACCGTGGAGACCTGGCTGATCTGGAAGCTGACCAAGGGAGCTGTTCATGTAACAGATTATTCCAATGCGTCCAGAACCATGATGTTCAACATCAATACACTGGAGTGGGATGATGAGATCCTGGAGGAGCTTGATATTCCGAAATGCATGCTCCCGCAGGTAAAAGAGTCCAGTGAGATTTATGGTGAGACAGATCCGTCCTTTTTCGGTGGAAGGATCCCGGTAGCCGGTGCTGCCGGGGACCAGCAGGCGGCGCTGTTCGGACAGGCCTGCTTTGAGAAAGGTGAAACCAAGAATACATATGGAACCGGTGGCTTTCTTCTGATGAATGCAGGAGATAAACCGGTATTTTCCAATAACGGGCTGGTTACAACCATCGGATGGGGACTTAACGGAGAGATCACTTATGTTCTGGAGGGATCCGTATTTGTGGCTGGTGCTGCGATCCAGTGGCTTCGTGATGAGCTTCATCTGGTGGATTCCGCATCGGATACCGAGTATTTTGCGGGAAAGGTACCGGATGCAAACGGCTGCTACGTCGTGCCTGCATTTACAGGACTTGGAGCTCCTTACTGGGATCAGTATGCCCGTGGCACGATCGTGGGATTGACCCGTGGTGTAAATAAGTATCATATTGTGCGTGCGACTTTGGAATCACTTGCATATCAGGTCAATGATGTGCTGGAGGTTATGAAGGAAGATGCAGGAAGTGACCTTGCAGTTCTTCGTGTAGACGGCGGAGCAAGTGCAAACAATCTTCTCCTGCAGATCCAGGCCAATATCAGTAATGTGGCTGTAGAACGTCCGGAATGTATTGAGACAACTGCTCTTGGTGCCGCATATCTTGCAGGTCTTGCTGTGGGATTCTGGGAAAGCAAGGAGGCAGTACTGGAAAGCCGTGATGTGGAACGTATTTTCCGCACGGAGATCGATGATGAGAAGCGAAATGCCATGGTAAAAGGCTGGAGAGCTGCAGTAGGCTGCTCCAGAGACTGGATCAAAAAGATCCAGTAAAAGATAAAAAAGAAAAGTCATGCAGCGGGACCGGATGAAAATGTCCTGTGCATGGCTTTTTTGCGTTTCCGGAATGTCACAGACAGACCGGCATATAAGCGATCGCGGAACAGATCCGCCGGAGCTTACAGAGTGGTCAGATCGATCCTGTAATCGTCGGAACCCGTTCCGTCAGCAGTGTAGTAAGCTGCTCTTTCTTCTGCATTTACATAGATGTGGAGCTCTTTGCCTTTCAGGCCCTTTGCTTCTGCATCTTTCTTAACAGCTGCCTCAAGGTCGGCAACTGTGATGGATGTCTCAAAAATTTCAAGTGTGATGCCGCTGATCTTATGATTTTTTACAGTGTTCTTAACTTCTTCTACTACTTCTGGTGCCTTGGCTGCTACAGTCTCTGTTGCCTTTTTGACTGCTTTAACGGTTTTTTCAGCTGCAGGTGTTTTTTCAATCTTTTCTACAGTTGATTTCACGGTAGCTTTGGCCTTGGTGGTTGCGCTCTTCAGGTTGCTTGTTCTGCTGTTTCTTCTTTTTTCCATAATGGAACACTCCCTTCCACATATTTCGCTGACAGAACGGATCTGCCGGAATATGTACCTGTTTACAGTAGCATGAATCCGGTGGAAAGTCAAATTTTTGCTTGGGTGTTGCATTTCCGGCAGTTGTCGTATAAACTGGATTACAGAGAAAATCAGACAGGGGTACAGAGATTGAAGAATATTCAGGAAGATATTAAAACAGGAAAATTTAAGCAGGCATATCTCCTTTACGGTGAGGAAGCCTATCTGAAACAACAATATAAAAGAAATCTGGTGAAGGCTCTGAACCCGGACGATGATACCATGAATTTTACCAGATATGAGGGGAAGGGGATCGATGTCCGGGAGCTTTTGAGTCTTTGTGATACCATGCCCTTTTTTGCAGAGCGAAGAGTAGTCCTTCTTGAGGATACGGGATTCTTTAAGAACAAATGCGAGGAACTGGCAGATTATATGAAAGCTCTGCCTGATTATCTGTATCTAGTGTTCTGCGAGTCTGAAGTAGATAAAAGAAGCCGTATGTACAAGGCGGTAAAAGCCTGCGGCAGCATCGGGGAATTTAAACAGCAGGATGAAAAGACTCTTATGCGGTGGGCAGCAGGAATCCTTGGAAAAAATGGCCGCAGGATCACCCAGAGAGATGTGGAGCTTTTGCTGACCATGACGGGAACAGATATGGGAAATATAAGGATGGAGCTGGAAAAGCTGATCTCCTATACAGTTGGAAGAGATGTTGTGACTGCTGCAGATATCCGGGCTGTCTGTACTACACAGACAACCAATAAGATCTTTGATATGGTGCGTGCGGTGACGGAGAAGAACCAGAAGCGGGCCCTGGATCTGTACTATGACCTTCTGACTCTTCGGGAACCGCCAATGAGGATATTGTTTCTTCTGGCGAAACAGTTTCGCCAGATCTGCCTGACCAAGAAAATGTCGCAGGAGGGTCTTTCTCAGACTGAGATCGCTTCCAAACTGGGAGTACCCTCTTTTGTTGTGCGGAATCTGGCGTCCTGTGCCAGATCCTACACTGTGGAAGAATTGGAGAATGCTGTGCGGGATTTTGTGGATGCGGAAGAGGCGGTAAAGACAGGTACACTTGGAGATGTGCTCAGCGTGGAGCTTCTGATCGTGAAGTACAGCTCGGCGAGAGCAGTGAGGGCCTGAGTTTTACGAAGACGGGTTCTTCCACAGGGTCGCTCCGTTGTCCCTGAGCCATTTTTCGCAGGCTTTATACTCCGGCATCACAGATGCCACCACTGCATAAAAGGCAGGGGAATGATTCATTTCTTTTCTGTGGGAAAGTTCGTGTACCACAACATAATCCAGGACTTTTTCCGGGGCGAAGATCAGCCGCCAGTTGAAGTTCAGGTTTCCTTCGCTGGTGCAGCTTCCCCAGCGGGTTTTTTGTTCCCGGATCGTGATACGGCCGTAGGTTACGCCCATTTTTCTGGCGTAGGCTGCGGTTTTTCTTTTGAATATTTTTCTGGCGGATTCCATATAATAACTGCGGCGGAATTCCGAAAGAGGCGGATTTTCAGCCGGGGACTGTGCCGGCTCAGTGGCAGCGTGTGAGAGATGCTCCAGGATCCAGCTTTCTTTCTGTGAGAGAAAACGATGGATGGTGGAATCTGGCATTGTGTGTGGAGCGCGGACAGTCACCTGACCGGAAACGCTGACCTGGATCGCCAGGGTTTTCCGGCTGCTGCGGATAATGCGGTAGGGAAAGGGATGAGATATCATAAAAAACTCCTTTTGGTCAATGCAGAAATCTATATACAAAAAAGACAGTCGCTGACGGTTCGACTGTCTTTCCTTTTACTTATAAGCTTATAACTAAAATATTCCGTGGTCTATTACGCAATGCTGTTGACAGCTTTGGAAAGACGGGAAATTTTTCTGGCGCAGTTATTTTTGTGATAAACGCCCTTGGATGTAGCTTTGCTGATTGTGGAGATTGCGTCCTTAAGAGCAACCTCTGCAGCTGCCTTATCCTTATTCTCAACTGCTGTCTCAACTTTCTTGATGGAAGTCTTAACTGCAGAACGGATTGCTTTGTTTCTTGCAGCCTTAGTGCTGTTAACTAAGATTCTCTTCTTTGCGGATTTAATGTTAGCCAATTCGTACACCTCCGATTCCTTAAAAATATAATATCAAATTACATTCACAGGAACAGACACGGGCGCTCCTATGAAACATGCTTATATATATTATTATACGTGCACAGGAATGTCAAGATGTTTTTCGCAAAAATTCAAAAAAATATGCGAAAAATACCAGATGCTGTGTGTAAAAGCGGAAATGATACATATTTATGGGAAAAAGGGAAATAATAAAAGGGAAAACACCGGAAAAGCTGCAGGCAGCAGCGAAAAAGTCTTTTTGATTTTACAGAAAAAGAGGATGAGAGTATGGCTGGAAGGAGCAGAATCAGAACAGACCTGGCACTGGAAGCAACGGAACGCTTTCGGGAGGAAAATGTAGAAGTACATGGAGTAGAGATCAGGGAAAAATACGATGAGGAAAAGGAGGTGCGTACTACAGTTGTAAGGATCACAACGGAAAACGGAGCCAGGGCCATGGGAAAACCACAGGGCACCTATATTACCATTGAGGCACCGGATCTTTCCGTTCCGGATGAGGATTATCACAGGGAGATTTCTGAAGAAGTGGCACATCATTTAAGGGAACTGATCGATCTTGGACGTCAGTTGTCAATTCTGGTGGTAGGGCTTGGAAATCAGGAGATTACTGCAGATTCCCTTGGTCCTCGTACAGTTTCCAATCTTCACATGACAAGGCATGTGATCCGGGAATATGGGCTGAAGAGCAATGGACATATGAAAATGCACCAGATCAGCGGGATCGTTCCGGGTGTGATGGCACAGACCGGAATGGAAACTCTGGAAATTGTTCGTGGTGTTGTTTCTGAGACAAAGCCGGATTTGGTGATCGCCGTAGATGCGCTGGCGGCCAGAAGTACGACAAGACTTAACCGGACGATCCAGATCACGGATACCGGGATCAGTCCGGGCTCCGGCGTGGGAAATCACAGGGAAGGCCTGAATGAAGAAAATCTTTCGGTCCGTGTGATCGGGATCGGTGTTCCGACTGTGGTGGATGCGGCTACTATTGTCCATGATTCCATGGCGGAGCTTCTGGAGGCGCTGGAGGAAGATGAGCAGAAGGAGTTTCTGGAAGAAATGATCTCGCCGAAGCTTTACACCATGTTTGTAACACCAAAGGATGTGGATGAAACGGTACGGTATTTAAGCTTTACCATTTCCGAGGGACTGAATCTGGCTTTTTCCGATAGTCTAATCGAAGAGGACAGGTCATAAAATACCATAAGAGGTGATCGTGGGTGACGAATATCCAGAGGGCTTTCTGCGTGGTTTTGAGCCTGATCTTCCTGTGTGTGGTGGCTGTCCTTCCGGGAGATTTTTTCAGGCATGGTGAGATCTACAGACAGCTGCCGCTGTATTGCTTTCTGGAAAAGAAAGCTCTGCAGAAGGAAAATGGCAGAGATAGGGAAACAGAGATGCTTTTGCAGGAAAAAAACGCAGAGCATCTGGGTAAAGAAGTGGAATCAGAGAACCGAAAAGAGCAGGAGACGCTGCTGATGGCCGAGGCGGAAGAGGTAGAGAAGAAAGAAGAACTTCAGAAGAAAGAAGAGCTTCAAAAGAAAAAAGAAATTCAAAAGAAAGAAGCGGAAGAGGCAGAAATGGCAGGGAAAAAATCCTCTGCCGGCAAAAAAAATGAAAAGGAGACTGTTAAGGGAAATACAGAACAGGAAGTTGCTGAGCCAGAAATTACAGAGCCAGGAGGTTCAGAACAGGAAGCTACGGAGCCGGGGGACACAGAACCGGAGACTCCTCCGTCAGAGGAGAACCAATCCGGTGAAAATACTGCGAAGGAACAGGAGACTGTGGCACTGCCACATCCGCAGATTGACTTGTCTCAGGCGAAACTGGCAGATTTTGACTATGTGATGAATCAGTTTTTTATATTGGATTCCAATACGGAAACGAATGCGCAGCAGATCAGTGCGCCCCGTTTTCTGAAGGAGGATCTGTCCGTTAAAAAGGATTCATCGGTACCCCAGATCCTGATCTATCATACCCATTCCCAGGAGGCTTTTGCAGATTCAAGAGAAGGACAGACTGAGGACACCATCGTAGGAGTGGGAGATCATCTTACTGAACTTCTGGAAAAAACATATGGATACCAGGTCATTCATATAACAGATGCCTTTGATATGATGGGAGGAACACTGGACAGGAGCAAGGCTTATGATTATGCTAGGGCATCCATAGAAAAAGTGTTGGAAGAAAATCCCACCATTGAAGTTGTGATCGACCTTCACAGAGATGGTGTGCCGGATGAGCGTCATCTGGTAACGCAGGTGAATGGAAAACCTACTGCTCAGCTGCTTTTTTATAATGGATTAAGCTATACAGTCAGTCAGGGGGCAGTGAGTTATCTGCCCAATCCTTACATAGAAGAGAATCTGGCATTTTCCTTTCAGCTAGAATATCAGGCGGCACAGTATTACCCCGATCTTTACCGGGGGATCTATCTGGCAGGTCTTCGCTATAATCTGCATCTTAAGCCACGGGCCCTGCTTCTGGAGGCCGGAGCACAGACAAATACCGTGGAGGAAGTCCGAAATGCCATGGAACCATTTGCAGATATCTTAAACAGAGTTCTGAAAGGCAGTGACAAAGAAGGCTGAAATATGATATGATAAAGAGCAGTATGGAAAAATATGCGTTCTGAACGCTTTATACGAGAGAAATTTAAGGAGGACTTCCTGAATGATAGACCAGAGTAAAATTCGGAATTTTTGTATCATTGCACATATCGACCATGGCAAGTCAACACTTGCGGACCGTATCATCGAGATGACGGGACTTCTTACCGAGAGGGAAATGCAGGCCCAGGTTCTGGATAACATGGACCTTGAGAGAGAACGAGGAATCACCATCAAATCCCAGGCGGTTCGTATTGTATACAAAGCCAAGGACGGAAATGAGTATATTTTTAACCTGATCGATACCCCGGGACATGTGGACTTTAACTATGAAGTTTCCCGAAGCCTTGCTGCCTGTGACGGAGCGATCCTTGTTGTGGATGCAGCACAGGGAATCGAAGCTCAGACACTTGCCAATGTATATATGGCACTGGACCATGATCTGGATGTGGTTCCGGTGATCAACAAGATCGACCTTCCAAGTGCGGATCCGGAGCGTGTTATCAATGAGATCGAGGATGTGATCGGAATCGAAGCGCAGGATGCACCGCAGATCTCCGCAAAAACAGGACTGAATGTAGACCAGGTCCTGGAGCAGATCGTCAATAAGGTCCCGGCGCCGGCGGGGGATGTGGATGCACCTCTGAAGGCTCTGATCTTCGACTCTGTTTATGACCCTTATAAGGGTGTTATCGTATTTTGCAGAGTGAAGGACGGACGTGTGAAAAAGGGCACGAGGATCCATATGATGGCGACCGGATTCACCACGGAGGTTGTGGAGGTTGGATATTTTGGAGCGGGTCAGTTTATCCCGTGTGACGAGCTGACAGCAGGTATGGTCGGATATATCACAGCCAGCATCAAGAATGTCCGTGATACCCGCGTGGGTGATACGGTAACGGATGCGGACAACCCCTGTGCAGAGGCACTTCCGGGATATAAGAAGGTAAACCCTATGGTTTATTGTGGCCTTTATCCGGCAGATGGTGCCAAGTACGGCGATCTCCGTGACGCGCTGGAGAAGCTTCAGCTCAACGATGCTTCCCTTTATTATGAACCGGAGACATCGGTCGCCCTTGGATTTGGTTTCCGCTGCGGCTTCCTGGGACTTCTTCATCTGGAGATCATCCAGGAGCGTCTGGAGAGAGAGTATAACCTGGATCTTGTAACTACAGCACCGAGTGTTATCTATAAGGTCTATAAAACCAATGGTGAGATCATCGAGCTGACCAATCCCACCAACCTTCCGGATCCTTCAGAGATCGAATACATGGAAGAGCCTATGGTGAAGGCGGAGATCATGGTAACCACAGAGTTCATTGGTGCGATCATGGATCTCTGCCAGGAGAGACGTGGTCAGTATGAAGGCATGGAATATATGGAAGAAACCCGTGCACTCCTGAAATACAGACTGCCGCTGAACGAGATCATTTATGATTTCTTTGATGCACTGAAATCACGTTCCAGAGGTTATGCATCCCTGGATTACGAACTGGACGGATATGAGAGAAGTGAGCTTGTGAAGCTGGATATCCTTGTGAATAAAGAAGAAGTGGATGCTCTTTCCTTTATCGTGCATGCAGATACTGCTTACGAGCGTGGAAGAAAGATGTGTGAGAAGCTGAAAGACGAGATCCCGAGACAGCTCTTTGAGATCCCGATCCAGGCAGCTATCGGAAGCAAGGTCATTGCCAGAGAGACGGTAAGAGCCATGCGTAAAGACGTACTTGCCAAGTGTTACGGTGGAGATATCTCCCGTAAGAAGAAGCTTCTGGAAAAACAGAAGGAAGGTAAGAAACGTATGCGTCAGGTAGGTAACGTGGAGATCCCGCAGAAGGCATTTATGAGTGTCCTGAAGCTGGATGATAAATAGGAGATGACTTTTTGAAAAAAAATATAAAAAAACTGTTTCTGGCAGCAGGACTTCTGGCTATAACAGGAGCTCTGCTTACCGGATGTGGTTCAAAGAAGAAAAATGCAGAAGAGGAAAGTGTGATCAAAATCAGTACAGCGCCGGAACCGACTGCCACTCCTGATCCGAAAACCGTAGATCCGGATGCAGTGACGAGCAATGGAAATCTGACAATGGTCAATGAGTACCTGGCAGAAAACGGCAGTGAGGCATTGGGGATCGATGGCGTGACACCGACACCGGCTGCTTCGGATGGAAGCACGGATAATGCGGATAGTGCCGGTGAAGATACAAGCTCCGATGAGGATAATGATACATCAGGTAGTGGTGGAGAGGAAGGAGCCATGGATGGAGAATGAGGCGAAAAAACCGCTGGAGCTCTATATCCATATTCCGTTTTGTGTAAAAAAATGCGATTACTGTGATTTCCTTTCCGGACCTGCCGGAAAAGAGAGGCAGCGTGAATATTTCCAGGCTCTGGAAAGGGAGATTGCCGCTGTTCCGGATTTTTCGGACAGGGAGATCACCACAGTTTTTATCGGCGGAGGAACACCTTCCGTGCCGGATCCGTCTCTTGTTGGAGAGATGCTGGATCAGATCAGAAATAAGTTTTTTGTGGCCCCGGATGCTGAGATCACCATCGAAGCAAATCCGGGGACTTTATATAAAGAAAAACTTCAGATATATCTGGAACACGGGATCAACCGGCTGAGTCTGGGGCTTCAGTCCCCGCAGAATCGGGAATTAAAGATCCTTGGAAGGATCCATACGTGGGAAGAGTTTCAGGAGAGCTTTTTTATGGCAAGGGATGCAGGCTTTTCCAACATCAATATCGATCTGATGAGTGCCATTCCGGAACAGACCTATGCAGACTGGGAAAAAAATCTCCGCACGGTGGCAGGGCTTTCGCCAGAACATATTTCCGCCTATAGTCTGATCATTGAGGAAGGCACTCCTTTCGGGGAGAGAAAGCTGAAATTGCCGGATGAGGATACGGAGTACCGTATGTATGAGAATACGGCAGGGATCCTGGAGGAATATGGGTTTCATCAGTACGAGATCTCCAATTATGCGAAAGGCGGACGGGAATGCCGTCATAATAAGGGATACTGGCAGAGGATCGATTATCTGGGACTGGGACTTGGGGCGTCTTCACTTCTGGAGCATATGCGTTTTTCCAATACTGCGGATATGAAGGAATATATTGGAAACAGTGCGTTTCCGGATAAGATCCGCCAGAATATGGAAAGCCTTACAGAGGCAGATGAGATGGCTGAGTTTATGTTTCTGGGGCTTCGGATGACAGAGGGCGTTTCAATGGAAGCGTTTGCGAAATATTTCGGAAAAAATATGGAAAACGTTTACGGAGAGGTCCTGAAAAAACATCTGGAGATCGGAATGCTGGAACAAAAAGGAGACAGGATATATCTTTCGAGAAAGGGAATCCATGTGAGCAATGGAGTGATGGCGGATTTTCTGCTGTAGAAAAATTTGTCGATTTTTTCACCTTGACGAACGGATGTTCTGGCAGTATACTGATAAAAAATCAGAAGTTTTACAGCGGAATAAGAGAGGTAGATTCTGCTGTTGAGAAGAATACCGGAGTATTTTTTATGACCGGACAGAGTAGGAGGCTTTCATGTCAGCAGAAGCAAACGATAAGAAGCGTTTTATCAGGATACGCGGAGCCAATGAGAATAATCTTAAGAATCTTAGCGTCGATATTCCCAGAGACCAGTTTGTGGTACTTACCGGACTCAGCGGCTCCGGTAAGTCATCTCTTGCATTTGATACCATTTATGCAGAGGGACAGAGACGTTATATGGAGTCACTTTCTTCCTATGCGAGGCAGTTCCTGGGACAGATGGAGAAACCGGATGTGGAGAGTATCGAGGGCCTTCCGCCGGCAATCTCCATTGATCAGAAGTCAACGAACCGGAATCCCCGTTCTACAGTGGGTACGGTAACGGAGATCTACGATTATTTCCGACTTCTGTATGCCCGTGTGGGAATCCCGCACTGTCCCAAATGTGGAAGGGAAATCCGCAAACAGACGGTAGATCAGATGGTGGATCAGATCATGACGCTTCCGGAACGCCAGAAGATCCAGCTTCTTGCACCGGTAGTGCGGGGCCGCAAGGGAACCCATGTTAAACTTCTGGATCAGGCCAGAAGAAGCGGATATGTGAGAGTGCAGATTGACGGAAATCTCTATGAGCTTTCTGAGGAGATCAAGCTGGATAAGAATATCAAACATAACATTGAGATCGTTGTGGATCGACTTATTGTGAAACCGGGAATAGAGAAGCGTCTTTCCGATTCTATTGAAACCGTGCTGGATCTGGCGGATGGTCTGCTGGTAGTAGACACTATGGACGGGAAGCTTCTGAATTTCAGTCAGAGTTTTTCCTGTCCGGATTGCGGCATCAGCATTGATGAGATCGAACCCAGGAGCTTTTCCTTTAATAATCCATTTGGTGCCTGCCCGCAGTGTCTGGGTCTTGGATATAAGATGGAATTTGATATCGATCTGATGATTCCGGATAAGAAACGGAGTATCAATGAAGGGGCTATCGCTGTTCTCGGATGGCAGTCCTGTACTACGCAGGGAAGTTTTTCCAGAGCAATCCTGGATGCCCTGGCAAGGGAATATGAATTTTCTCTGGATACACCTTTCTGCGAGTATCCGAAGAAGGTACAGGATATCCTCATCCATGGTACCGGCGGTCATTCTGTGAAGGTTTATTATAAAGGACAGCGGGGAGAGGGCGTTTACGATGTGGCGTTCCCGGGACTGATTCGCAATGTGGAGCAGAGATACCGTGAAACCGGTTCCGAGGCCATGAAGCAGGAATACGAGAGCTTTATGCGGATTACTCCGTGCACCACATGTAAGGGACAGAGGCTGAAGAAGGAGTCACTGGCAGTGACCGTGGCGGATAAGAATATTTATGAAGTGACCAATATGCCGGTACAGAAGCTGCAGGGCTTTTTCCGCGATCTGAAGCTTTCAAAGCAGCAGGAGCTTATTGGAAGACAGATCCTGAAGGAAATCCGCGCCAGGGTTGGATTTCTGGCAGAGGTTGGCCTGGAGTATCTTTCACTTGGAAGAGCTACCGGAACCCTTTCCGGCGGAGAAGCTCAGAGGATCCGTCTTGCCACACAGATCGGATCCGGGCTTGTGGGGGTTGCATATATCCTGGATGAGCCGAGTATCGGGCTTCACCAGAGAGATAATGACAAGCTTCTGGGGGCACTGATGCGTCTCCGTGATCTTGGCAACAGTCTGATCGTGGTGGAGCATGATGAAGATACCATGCGTGCTGCAGACTGTGTCATCGATATCGGCCCCGGAGCCGGAGAACATGGCGGACAACTGGTCGCAATGGGGACAGCTGAGGATCTGATGAAAAATGAGCAGTCTGTGACAGGAGCTTATTTAAGCGGAAGGCTGAAGATCCCGGTACCGGAAGTGAGGAAGGAACCAACCGGATTTCTTCATATAAAGGGTGCGGCAGAGAACAACCTGAAGCATATCGACGTAGATATTCCTCTGGGAGTGATGACCTGTATCACAGGTGTTTCCGGCTCCGGTAAGAGCTCTCTGATCAATGAAATCCTGTACAAGAGACTTGCCAGAGACTTGAACCGTGCCAGAGTGATCCCCGGGAAACATGATGACATCCTGGGTATCGATCAGCTGGATAAGGTGATCAATATCGACCAGTCCCCGATCGGAAGAACTCCCCGTTCCAATCCTGCCACATATACCGGAGTTTTTGACCAGATCCGTGATCTTTTTGCAGCCACCGCAGATGCCAAGGCAAAGGGCTACAAGAAAGGCCGTTTCAGTTTTAATGTCAAGGGCGGACGGTGCGAGGCCTGCAGCGGTGACGGAATCATCAAGATCGAGATGCATTTTCTTCCGGATGTATATGTGCCTTGCGAAGTCTGCAAGGGCAAACGCTACAATCGTGAGACTCTGGAAGTGAAGTATAAGGGCAAGAGCATTTATGATGTATTGAATATGACTGTGGAAGAAGCACTGACATTTTTTGAGAATGTACCGTCGATCCGGAGAAAGATCGAGACCTTGTATGATGTAGGGCTTTCCTATATCCGTCTGGGTCAGCCCTCCACCACTCTTTCCGGAGGAGAAGCACAGCGTATCAAGCTTGCCACAGAACTCAGCAAGCGCAGTACCGGAAAGACGATCTATATCCTGGATGAGCCTACCACAGGACTGCACTTTGCGGATGTCCACAAGCTGATCGAGATCCTGCGCCGTCTGTCTGAAGGAGGAAACACCGTTGTGGTCATTGAGCACAATCTGGATGTGATCAAGACGGCAGATCATATTATTGATATCGGACCGGAAGGCGGTGACAGAGGCGGAACGGTAATTGCCAGAGGAACTCCGGAGGAAGTAGCAGAGAATCCGGTTTCCTACACCGGTAAATATGTGAAAAAATATCTGGAACAGAAATAACCGGTAAAAGTTCTTTTCAATTTCTGTGGTTTTGTATATAATGAAGTGCGGGAACGTTCCGGCACAGACCGGAACAGAATAAGTCATAAATGCGTCAGCATACAGAATGCGTATGACGCAGGCGGGAGGATTTATGCCGGCAAAGGATATTGGAATCGATCTGGGAACCAGAAACAGTCTGGTGTTTTCCACAGGCAAGGGAATCGTTTTAAGAGAGCCCTCTGTGGTTGTTTATGATAAAGATACAGAGAAGATCAGAGCAATCGGTGAGGAAGCCAGACAGATGGCAAGCCATCTGACTTCCAATATGGAAGTGATCTGGCCAATCCGAAGAGGTGTGATCGTAGATTATAATGTAATGGAAAAGATGCTGAAATATTTTATTTCACAGGCTATGGGACGGAGAGCGTTCCGGAAGCCGAGAGTCAGCATCAGTGTTCCGAGCGGGATCACAGAGATTGAGCGTAAAGCAATTGAGGAAGCTGCCTATCAGTCAGGAGCCAGGGAAGTTTTTCTTGTGGATGAGCCCATTGCTGCTGCTATCGGGGCAGGTGTAGACATTACCAAGCCATTTGGCAATCTGATCGTGGACATCGGTGCAGGGACCACGGATGTTGCGGTCGTATCCGTAGGAGGTGTGGTTGTTTCCGCATCTGTGAAGGTTGCAGGAGATAATTTTGATCATGCGATCATGAATTATGTACGTGAGAAGCACAGCCTCTTTATCGGGGAGGATGCAGCGGAGAATATCAAGATCAAGATCGGAACAGCCAGTGAAGAAGCGGATCTTCGCACGATGGAGGTCAAGGGCAGAAATATCATCACAGGACTTCCGAAGGTGGCAACACTGACTTCTGAGGAGATCCGGACCGCTTTGCGGGAAACGACCGGACAGATCGTAGAGACAGTCCATGGCGTTCTTGAGAAAACACCGCCGGAGCTGGCGGCAGATATCATGGACCGAGGAATCGTTCTTACAGGCGGAGGTGCCATGCTGCATGGAATGGATGCATTGATCGAGCAGAAAACAGGAGTCAGCACATTGACTGTGCAGGATGCAATGCTTGTAGTGGCTGCCGGAACAGGAAAATATGCGGAAATCATGTCAAGGATGTAAACCGTTATGAGTCGTCTGGACGGCACAGGGTCAGAGAAGAGACTGCCGCAGGAAACTCATACAGATAAGGCGCTGCAGCTGCAGTGCCTTTTGCTGTTATCAGAGGTTTACAGATGGAGAAAAAAATGAGTGAGACAGTTACAGGATATATAGATCATGTGATCTTCCGAAATGAAGATAATGGATATACGGTCATGGTACTGAAAGGGATGGAAGAGGAACGGGAACTGACCTGTGTGGGGACATTTCCTGCGATCACCCAGGGGGCTGCCATTGAAGCTTCCGGAAATTATACAACACATCCGGTGTATGGCAAGCAGTTTCAGATAGCCTCCTACGTAGAAAAAATGCCGGAGGATGCACTGGCCATGGAGCGTTATCTGGGTTCCGGTGCGATCAAGGGGATCGGAGCGGCACTGGCAGCCAGGATCGTACGTCGTTTCGGTGATGATACTATGCGTATTGTAGAGGAAGAGCCGGAGCGGCTGGCTGAGATCAAGGGAATCAGCGAAAAAAAGGCCATGGAGATCGCAGAACAGATGACGGAGAAAGCAGATATGCGCCGCGCTATGATCTTTCTCCAGAAATACGGGATATCACTGAATCTCGGCGCAAAGATCTATCAGAAATATGGGCAGACTGTATATGGAGTCCTGCAGGAGAATCCGTATCGCCTTGCAGAGGATATCAGTGGTGTGGGATTCCGTATCGCAGATGAGATCGCTTCCCGGATCGGGATCCATACAGATTCAGATTACAGGATAAGAAGCGGAATGTTGTATACTCTCCTACAGGCTTCAGGAGAAGGCCATATCTATCTCCCGAAGGAGGAACTTTTTTCCAGGGCATCCGGACTTTTGGGAGTAGATTCCTCCTACATGGAAAAACATCTCATGGATATGGTAGTAGACCGGAAACTGATCCTGAAAGAAACAGAAGACGGTGCAGTTGTCTATCCCACACGATATTATTATCTTGAGCTGAATTCAGCCAGAATGCTCTGTGAGCTGAACATCCTCTGCCCGGAAGATGAGGAGATGATGGAGAAACGGATCAACAGGATCGAAAAGGAGACAGGAACCCGGTTAGATGAAATGCAGAAACAGGCAGTGGCGGCAGCTGCCAGTCATGGTCTGTTCATTCTGACCGGCGGGCCGGGAACCGGAAAGACTACAACGATCAATGCGATTATCCGTTATTTTGAAGAGGAAGGCGCTGAGCTGCGGCTTGCAGCTCCCACCGGCCGTGCAGCCAAGCGAATGACAGAGGCTACCGGATACGAGGCTCAGACGATCCACAGACTTCTGGAGCTGAATGGAATGCCGGAGGAAGAGCAGGAAGGCCGTGCAGTTCATTTTGACAGGAATTCGGAGAATCCGCTGGAAGCGGATGTGATCATCATTGATGAGATGTCCATGGTAGATATCGCACTGATGCATTCATTGCTTCTTGCAGTGACAGCAGGGACCAGACTGATCCTGGTAGGTGATGAAAATCAGCTTCCCAGTGTAGGCCCGGGAAATGTTCTGAGGGATATTATCCGCAGCGGCTGTTTTCCGGTAGTAGAGTTGAAAAAGATTTTCCGCCAGGCATCTGAAAGTGATATTGTGGTGAATGCACATAAGATCAACCGGGGCGAGCAGGTGACCATCAATAACAAGAGCCGGGATTTCTTTTTTCTGAAAAGATATGACGCGGACATCATTATCCGTGTGGTGATCGCACTGATCCAGGAGAAGCTTCCGCGTTATGTAGATGCAAAGCCCTATGAGATCCAGGTGCTCACGCCTATGCGTAAGGGACTTTTAGGTGTGGAGCGGCTGAACCAGATACTTCAGAGATATCTGAACCCGCCGGATGAAAAGAAAAAGGAGAAAGAGATCGGACAGCGCCTTTTCCGTGAAGGGGATAAGGTGATGCAGGTGAAGAACAATTACCAGCTGGAGTGGGAAATCCTTGGACGATACAAGATTCCTGTGGATAAAGGTGTGGGCGTGTTTAATGGAGATACCGGTATTATGACGGAGATCAATGAATTTGCGGAAACGGCCACCGTGGAATTTGAGGATGGCAGACAGGCAGAATATTCCTTCAAACAGCTTGAGGAACTGGAACTTGCCTATGCAGTGACCATACATAAGTCCCAGGGCTCAGAATATCCGGCAGTGATCCTTCCGATCCTTTCCGGACCAAGGATGCTGATGAATCGGAATCTTCTGTATACAGCAGTGACCAGAGCCAGAAAATGTGTTACCGTAGTAGGCAGCGAGACCACTTTTGCGGAGATGATCCGTAATGAAAAACAGCAGCAGAGATACAGCTCTCTGGACAGACGGATCCGGGAGCTGGATGAATCTGAACAGAAGGAGAGCGCCATCGGGGAGAAAGGACTTTCTTGAAAAAAACAGCAGATTTTTTACTGGACATGCTTTACCCGAAAAAATGCCCGCTGTGTCATCAGATACTGAAAGAAAAAGACCGGCTGATCTGTCCGGAGTGTTCCGGAAAGGTCAGGCCTATATCCGGTCCCAGGTGTATGAAATGCGGAAGACCGGTAAAAATGGAAGAGGAATACTGTGAAGATTGCCGCAAGGGTGCCCATCATTTTACGGAGGGCAGAAGTATTTTCTGGTACGGAGAGGTCTGGAGACAGTCTCTGGTACGATTTAAGTATTACGGATGTCGGGAATATGGGGATTTTTATGCAAAGGCAATGAGCGTCTTCGGAAAAAAATATCTGGAACGGTGGAAGCCTGATCTGATCGTTCCCGTTCCTCTGCATCCCAGAAAAAAAAGGATGAGAGGTTTTAACCAGGCAGCATATCTGGCAGAAAGGCTCAGTGTTCTTACGGGGATCCCATGGAATGAGCATCTGGTAAAGAAGATACGAAGCACAAGATCTCAGAAAAAACTTAATGCCATACAGAGGCGTCAGAACCTGAAAAATGCATATCAGGTAACCGAAAAGATCCCGGGTTTTTCTGTACTTGTGGTGGATGATGTATACACAACAGGAAGTACGGCAGATGCCATGGCAATGTGTCTTCTTGAGGCCGGTGCAGAGAAAGTTTATTTTCTGACAATATGCGCAGGAAGGGCATGAAACAGCCGAAAAAACACTTTTCATAGGTATGGAACTATGCTACAATAAATTTGATTGCAGTTAAACAGTATAACTGTATGGAAAGCGTAATGCAGATCATATATCGGGGATTTTCCTGATAAAGAAAGCTTATGAGGAGTTATTTTTATGGTAAATGAAGAAAAAGTGAAGATCATGAACCGTCTGGCCATGTATGAGCATGGAGAAGGCAGGAAGTATCTTCCGGTGAGCAGATATTATCGAAGTGATTATATTGGACTTGCACTGATCAGAAACTTTTTTCTGGTAACGATCGGATATATATTGGGACTTGCAGGCGTTGCCGCATATTTCAGCGAATATCTTATGGATAATGTGAATAAGATTAATCTGGTCGAGGTTGGGATCTATATCATCGTCGGTTATCTGATCGTGCTTGTTGTATATTCGATACTGACCTACATCCAGTATTCTGTGAAATATTTCCGGGCAAAAAAAAGTGTCAGGGAATATTATCAGGATCTTACAAGACTGGAAAAAATCTACGGGCGGGAGGAAAAAAGAAATCCGGTCCGGAGAAATGCAGGAGGACATAGAAAATGACAGCTTTACTTGAGATCAAACAGAATATCAAAAGATTTTACGGACAATATGAAGTATATATACTGCCGGTCCTGAAGTTTGTTCTGGCATTTGCCTATTTTCTCTGGATCAACAGCAATATGGGCTACATGAAACAGCTGGATAATATTTTTGTTGTCCTGATCCTGGCGCTTGTATGTTCGATCCTTCCGGTTTCCGTGATGATGTTTCTGGGATTTGCGTTGATGATCGGGCACTGTTATGCAGTCGGGATCGAAACGGCAGGATTTATGCTGCTTCTTATTCTGTTTATGCTGATCCTGTTCCTAAGATTCAGCAGGTCACAGAATCTTGCAATGATCCTTACACCACTTTCCTTCGGATTTGGTGTTCCTGCACTTATGCCGATCGGAGCAGGCCTGCTGGGTAGTGCATTGTCAGCGCTTCCGGCCGGATGCGGTGTTGTGATCTATTATTTTATACGGTTTGTACATGCACAGTCGGCGGCACTCAGTGATCCTGCCGCAGAGATCACAGAAAAACTGAAGCTGATCTCTGACGGACTTGTCCACAACTGGGCAATGTGGATCACGGTGATCGCGTTTGTGGTAGTGATCCTGTTTGTGAACCTTCTGAGAACACGGGCGTTTGATTATGCATGGAGGATCGCTGTCATTGCCGGCGGCGTGATCTATATCCTGGTTATCCTTGCCGGAGATTTCTGCATTAGTATTACGGTAGCCATGGTGCCGATGATCCTGTCCACAGTGATCTCCGTACTGGCAGGATTTGTTCTGGAGTTCTTTGTTTTTGGCGGAGATTACAGCAGAACAGAACGTCTGGAATATGAGGATGATGAGTACTATTACTACGTAAAAGCCGTTCCGAAGGCAACGGTCGCCACTTCTGAGAGAAGCATCAAAAAGATCAATGCGGAGCCGGTAAAAGAAGAAAAAAAAGAAGACAATGTTGTGTCTTTCAGTGATGATGTATTTCCTGAGAAGAACGAAATGCATACAGTAAAGATGCCGGATATGGTTTCCGAAAATACAGTAAGTGAGAAACCGCAGGGATTGGACAAGATCGATTTCGAAAAACAGCTGGAGGAATCGCTGAAGGATCTTTAAACAGGAACGATTGGAATAGCTCAGGAAGAAAGGAGGAGACTTATGCAGAATGTGCTGACAGTTGTGGCCGGATATCTGGGGAAGATTTCCCTTCCGGGATTTGGCGTGATAGATATCATTGAGATCGGACTGATTTCCTTTTTTGTATATCAGTTTATGGCATGGATTAAATTTACACGTGCATATACCCTTCTGAAGGGCATTTTGATCGTCCTTGGATTTATCCTGGTCGCATATATCTTCAAAATGAATACGATCCTCTGGATCTTCCGGAACCTGGCTAATGTGCTGGTGATCGGTGTGATCGTAATCTTTCAGCCGGAGCTGAGGAAGGCGCTGGAGCAGCTGGGACAGAAGAAGTTTGTTTCCAACATTATTCCCTTTGATTCCGGCAGGGAAGTGCAGGAGCGTTTCAATGACAAGACTATCAACGAACTGGTAAAGGCCTGTTTTGATATGGGTGAAGTTAAGACCGGAGCACTGATCGTGATCGAGGAAGAGATCCGGCTTGACGAATATGTGAGAACCGGTATCAATATTGACGGTATCCTTACCAGTCAGCTGCTGATCAATATTTTTGAGCATAATACACCTCTTCATGACGGAGCGGTGATCGTGCGTGGGAACCGTGTAGTAGCAGCAACCTGCTATCTGCCTCTTTCAGATAATATGGAACTGAGCAAACAGCTGGGAACAAGACACAGAGCAGGTGTGGGTATCAGCGAAGCTACGGATTCTCTTACGATCATTGTTTCGGAAGAGACAGGACAGGTTTCAGTGGCCAGAGGCGGAGAACTGTCCAGAGGGCTTAACAGCAAGCAGCTTCGTGAAGTACTTGTTTCTGCTCAGAATAAAAAGGTTGTTGACAACGGTAAGCTGAGAAATCTGCTGAAAGGGAGAGTGAAACATGAAGAAAAATCTGACTAAGAACATCCCTTTGAAGATCATGTCGATTATTGTGGGAATCCTGGTGTGGCTGATCGTAGTAAATGTTGATGACCCTATCATTACGAAAGGCTTTGTGATCTCAGATGTGCAGATCATTAACGAAGCTTATGTGGATCAGCTGGGTGAGATGGTCATGCAGGATGACCGTGAAAATTCCGTACGTGTTTATATTACAGGTGATCGGAAGACAGTCAACCGTCTCACCTCAAGTGATATTAAGGCAGTTGCGGATCTGCAGCAGGCCCAGTCTACCGATACAGATCCTGTAATGATTCCCATTACAGCGACCTGCTCCGGGATACTGCCGGAAAACATTAGTGTATCACCGCAGAATCTGAGTGTCCATCTGGAAAAAAAGGTGACCAAAGAATTTGCGATCAATGTTACCAGTGATGACAGCAAGCCGGCACAGGGGCTGGAGATTGCTTCGCTCACCGCAAATCCGGAAAAAGTCCGTATTACAGGACCGGAATCTCTGGTTGGTAAAATAGATAGTGTGAGTGTGGATGTAAGTTCAAAACTTGACGGGATCGATCAGGATACGATGATCACGGACGCAGAACTGACTATCACAGATAAGAATCAGGACACTCTTTCATCAAATTCCATGAGCTATCTGAAATTTGACAACAACGGAAAGGTTAATGTCACGGCAAAGCTCTGGAAGGTGCGTTCTGATATACGGATCAGTGCGGGATATACAGGGGAACCAGCAGAAGGCTATGTTGTGGATAGTGTCACAACAGTACCGGAGACTTTCAGCGTAGCCGGAAGTGAGGAAGCACTGAACAATCTGAAACTTCAGGGAAATACCATTTATCTAGACAATGAGAATGTGGATATTTCAGGAAAGAGCAATGACGTGGAAAAGAAAGTAAACCTGTCAGAGCTTCTTCCGGATGGCCTCAAGCTGACATCAGGATCCAGTACGGACCTCTGGATCACAGTCAATATCCTGCCGGAGGGCAGTAAGATATACAGCTTCCCGACAGAGGATATCAAAGTAAAGGGTCTGCCTGATGATCTGCAGCTGGCATTTGAAGTTGCGGATATTGAACTGAAGGTGCAGGCGGAAGAAGGAGATCTTTCCCAATTTGATCTGAAGTCGGTGGGAGCAGTACTTTCCATGGATGACTGGGAGGAGGGAAGCTACGAAGTACCGATCAAAATCAGTCTTCCGGAAGGCTACAAGCTGCTGGAGGATGTAACCGCCGAGATCAAAATCTCCAAGGTTTCCAATGTAGACAGCAGCAGTCAGTAAGTAATCACAGCTTTGGACAAGGCTTGAAGGATAAGTAATATAAAGGGAGACAGCAGCAATGTTAAGTTATAAGGTAACGGTCAGGAACCCGTCAGGGCTTCATCTTCGTCCCGCAGGGCTTTTGTGCGGCGAGGCAATAAAATACAAATCGTCCATAACATTTCAGTATGCCGGAGGTACAGCGAATGCCAAAAGTGTTCTGAGTGTTCTGGGTGCCTGTGTTAAAAGCGGGGATGAGATCACACTGGTCTGCGAGGGTGAGGATGAACAGGCTGCGATAGATGCGCTTGTGGCTCTTATCGAAGGCGGACTGGGCGAATGATACGTAACAGATACAATAATTATTTACAGCAGCATGATCAGGAGGGATTATTGTGAAGAGAAGAGTTGTGGCAATTTTTCTCAGTCTGACATTATGCATGGGCGGAACTTTGGAAGCCGGCGCTGCGGCTTTGGAAAGTACAGACGTGCAGATGGCAGCAGAGACAGCCGGCGATCCGGCTGAGGATGTATTCAGTGATGAAGCGGAAACGACTGTACAGCAGCCGGAGACAGAAGCGGATCAAACAGGTAGTACTGACAGTACAGACAGTTCAGAAGAAACACCTGTTACACCGGAGAACCCCGCAGAGACACCGGATGTTATAGAAACACCGGAGATTACAGAGACACCGGAAACTACAGAAGCACCGGATGCGACAACAGAAGACAGTACAGATCCGGGCGATGATTTCAGTGCAGGTGATGCACAGGAACTGGATGCACCGTCAGCAGATACCGCAGTACAGAACAAAGTAGAGAACAACAAGGCAGAGGAAACTTCTGCTACCGGAGCATCACTGGTAAACGGTGTAGTCGTTGCCAAGACAAGTGACTGGGTTTCTGCAAACGGTTTTTACAGACTCCGCAAAAAGAAGGTTGCTGCATCTGCAGCCCCGGAGGGAAAAGCTTCTGAGGATCCTGCAGAAAGTAGCGAAGAAGAGCAGAAAACAACAGTTGATGAAACAGCTGCAGCAGCACAGGAGGTACAGCAGACTGAAGAGCTTCCGGATGGTGCAGCAGAGAGTGAGCAGGCTCAGGTACTCCAGAATGAGTCAGCAGAAGGAGAGCAGGAGACTGCAGCAGAAGAAGTTTCTACAGAGGAAGTATCCGCAGCAGAAGCTTCTGCAGAGACAGCATCCGCAGATGTAGTGTCTGCAGAGGAGACATCCGCAGAGACAGCACCCGTAGAAACAGAGACGGCAGTCGAAACATCAGAGAGCGTAGATAACGCAGAGACTCTTGCCCAGGATGAAGGGAACGCTTCTCAGGTATCAGAGACAGGTTCCATCGAAGATAATTATTTTACTGCGCAGGATGGTCTTCTTAAGATCAATACCAACGGACATGTGGGATATTATCTTTTTAATGAAGACGGATATCTGGTAACCGGCCGTATGACCCGTGAGCCAGGTGCAGCAGGTTATACCGGAACACAGAAGACAGAATGGTATTTCCTCGAAAACTCCAAAGCTTCCCTGTATTCGGATTCCACCGGAAAAGCAATCACACCGTGGACATCCAATCTTGGCCAGCAGAAGAGAAATTACTGGTTATGGACAGGAACTGTTTTCCGCTATTATAATTCCCAGGGTGATTACAAATCCATAGAGGCTCAGAACCTTGTAGGCAAGATCAAGAAGATCGGAAATGCTTATTATACACTGATGCGTAACGGAAAACCGCGAACAGGAATCCTGAAGCTGACAACCGGTTCCACAACATATCAGTATTACTTCCAGCCGGCATCAAAGGCAGGAGAGATTCCAGGAAAGCTTTTTTATGGCGGATGGACATATGTTTTAAACAGCAAAAATCAGAAACGTTTTATCTATTGTAGTCCGAAGGCTGCCACACGTGGACAGATCATGAAACATGGAGTTTATGTATCACCTGTAATGTCCAAGAAATATCGATATATGCTGAATGCCAGCGGCTATGTTATGACGAATACAATGGCGAAGGCGCAGAATAACGCATATTATGTTTCAGACAGCAAGGGCCGCATCATTACAAAAAAACTTGTGAAGTATAAAGGCAGCAGATATTATTTCGGAGGCAATGGCCAGAGAGTTTCCTGGAAGAACTGCTGGCATGGCTGCCCGGGTGCATCCAACAAGATTTATTATTTCGGAAGCACAGCAGGAAAAGTTGTTGAAAAATATGGCTGGCAGAAGGTGACCGACGCAAAAGGCCAGTTCTTCGGATGGTTTTACTTTGACAAAAACGGAAACCACTATAAGAGCCAGATGATAACAAACAAGTCCTCCAAAAAGAGCTATTACTTTAATAGCACAGGACAGCTTGCAACAGGAAAAACAAAGATCGGCAAAAAATACTATTTCTTTGCAACATCAGATGCCAATGCGCACAGAGGCTGGATGTACAAGAGTACATTGATCCGTTACCAGAATAAGTGGTATTATGCAGGCGGCAACGGTGTTCTGAAAAAGTCAGGCTGGCAGAAGGTAGGTAAATACTGGTACTATCTGCAGAACTATACCGTTGTGACAAATAAATCCATGAAGCGTGGTTCCGTAAATGGTTATCTGGACAGCCAGGGACGTTTTTCCACCGGCTGGGTGATCGTCAGCGATTACTATGATCAGGTCAAATATATCGATCCGGACAGCGGTTCCAAGTATCTGACCAATACAAGCAGATGGATCGATGGAAAACTGTATTACTTTGATAAGGATGGTTACCGCCGTAATGATGTTTCCAGTATTTACGGAGGACCATATTACCTGGAGGTTGATAAGACCAACGGTGTTATGACTGTATACACAAATAGCAGCAAGACCATTCCGGTTAAGACAATCCGTGTTTCTGTAGGTCTCTCCGGAACACCTACATGGGATGGTACATACAGACTGACCCGCAGTCTGAGATGGCAGCCACTGATGGGACCGTCCTGGGGACAGTATGGAACACATGTTGACGGATGCGGACAGGGAGGAATCTTTATCCATTCCGTAGCCGGATCGACCAGGAGTGTTTATAATCTTCCGGCAGGCGAGTACCTGAAGCTTGGTCAGCCTGCATCTCACGGATGTATCCGTACCTGTGTGGCTGATGCGAAGTGGGTATTTGAGAACTGTAACGGTTCTACGATCCACATTTACAGCAGCGGAAATTACGTTAACAATGAATCCTTCAAGGGACCGTTAGGCCGCAGACCGCTGGCAACCTTCCGTGGAGCCGGAAACTTTGATCCTACAGACCCGGAAGTTCCGTGATCTTTACCGAACAGTACCAGAAAGAAATATATAGAATAACTGAAGACCGATGTTCAGCTGTATGAAGCTGACATCGGTCTTTTTCCATATATGGCTTTACTTTCCATTTTTTCATATGTATAATAAAAGTTATGCACAAATAAACAACATAATTTATGGAAGGAAACTAAAATGAAAAACTGGAAGAAATGGTTGGTGGCAGGCTGTATGGCAGCACTGCTGGGAATAGGAACAATGGGAACTACAGCGATGGCCATGGGCGGCGGAGGCGTAGACCGAAGCGAGGCAGTTGCTGAGGAAGAAAAGGTCCCCAGCGGGAAGGCAACACAGGATTCCAGGGCAAGCTCAAAGGCCTGGAAGAAGATCAACGGTGTCTGCTATAACGGAAGCGGCCAGAAGCTGGAAGGTGCTGTCACACGTGGAATCGATGTTTCTGAGTGGCAGGATACCATCAACTGGAGCCAGGTCAAAAAATCTAATGTAGATTTTGCCTTTGTCAGGATCTCCTATGGTCTGAACCATCTGGATAAGACATATGATTACAACATGAAACAGGCAGAGAAGGCAGGTGTTCCGACAGGAACCTATGTGTACAGCCTTGCACTGAACACACAGCAGGCACTGAAGGAAGCGCAGCTTGCTATCCGTAAAATGGATGGATATAAAGTATCCTATCCGGTGGTTTATGACATTGAATATGATCAGATGCGCAATCTTTCCGCATCACAGATCGCGGATCTGGCAAAGACCTTCTGCAATGAGGTAAAAAAAGCCGGATATCATCCAATGATCTACTGCAATACAGACTGGTATGACAACAAGCTTGACTGGAGCAAGATGACAGGTTATGATGTATGGCTTGCGCGGTATGGTGATACGATTCCGGCTCCTGACAAGAAAAAGTACAAATATACCATCTGGCAGTCCACCGATGGTGACGGTGGCGGATATCTGAATACCACCAAGGGTCTGGTTGCGGGAATTCCGTCTTATTCTACTGTAGATATTGACTTCGGTTATGTTGATTATACCAAGATCATCACACCCAGATGGCATGTACAGACCGGATACAAAGCATCCACCAGACCGGATACCAGCAACTATAAAGGAAAAACCGGCTGGGCAACAGAGAACGGAAAGAAATTTTATTATGTCAATGGTGTCAAAAAATACGGCTGGGTTCAGGTGAAAAATAAGAAATATTATATCCATAAGACCGCAGGAATGTGCCGTTCAAAGCTGATCAGAGATTCCAAGAATATTTCCAGGTATGTAGATAAAAATGGAGTCCTTGTGAAAAATACCTGGATCACCTATAAGGAGAAAAAATATTATTTTGACAAAAACGGACATGCGTTAAAGGGCATGAAAAAGGTTGGAAAGGACTATTATTATTTTCAGGCCAAATACGGATACATGATGAAACACGTGCGGTACATGAACAGCAGGAATGATGTATATTATTTTGGCGGTGACGGCGTTATGGTCAAAAAGGTATTCTATACATGGAGCGGAAACAATGAAAGCCATACCTATTATTTTGGCTCCAATGGAAAGATGCAGAGAGGCTGGCTCAAACTGGACGGAAAGAGATATTATTTTGATCCGGAAACAGGAATCATGTACAAAAACTGTACTATTGAGAAAAACGGAAAGAGCTATACATTCGATGAAGATGGTGTATACACAACTGTATCCGCAGCAAATAAGAAAAAATAAAAAAATGCCGGCAGCTTTACGTACGCTGCCGGCATTTTTATGATCATAAGGTATAAACAAGGATTCCTAGAATGATGATCAGATTTCCAATAATCTTTCCGCGGGAAATCTTTTCTTTCAGGATCCGCCAGGAAAACAGCAGGACAAAAACATAGGCGGCAGTATCGATCACCGGTCCGAATTTCATATCCACTTTGGTGTAGCACCAGGTATTCAGGAGCAACACTCCAAAAAAGATACCATAGGCCAGGATCACCCGCCAGTTCAGATATTCCCGGAGGGGATTTTTGTATTCCATATTGGCACTCTGCTTCAGAAGTACCTGGGAAATTGCCGAAAAAAAGGTTCCGGCCAGCATGATCAGCATAAATGTTCTATTCATATCTCTGCACCATCCAGACTCCGATCAGAACGATCAGGATGCCGATGATGTTCTGAAGCGAAAGATTTTCGTGAAAAATGATCACAGCCCATACCTGGGACCACAGAAGATAGACACTTTTGTTGGCGTAGGCCGTGGAAAGAGAAAATTTTTTGATCACCTGCTGCCATGCAATGGCGTAGATCCCACAGTTTGCGATCATAAGAAAAAGAAATACATAGAGAAGAGGACTATGAAGTCCTTCTTTATTATAATAAACCGATGCAAGCTTGGAAAAAACGCTGGTAAGAGAAAACAGCAGGATATTCAGATGAAGCTGAATATAATCTTTGATTTTTGTCATGTTTCCTCCATATCATAAATGTGATTATCATAGACTGATAATCAATATATATCATCTGGCAGGTTTATGCAAGAAAATGTTTGAACAATGTAACGGTTTACAACAGGAAATGAAAATGATAAGATTAAACGATAAGTGTCAATTGATACAAAAGAGAGGAAAAACGATATGTGTTTATATTCAGTGGTTGTTCCTGTATACAATTCAGAACATACGCTGCAGGAACTGTACACTCGTCTGGAAAAAGTATTCCGGGAAACGATAAAAGAAGAATTTGAACTGATCCTTGTAGATGACGGGTCCAAAGACCGGTCTTTTGCGGTTATGCAAGAACTCCGGGAAAAAGATTCCCGTGTCAAGATCATCCAGATGGCAAGGAATTTCGGACAGCATCCTGCGCTTCTGTGCGGATTTGCCCACACAAAGGGAGAGTTCATAGTAACTATGGATGATGACCTTCAGCATCAGCCCGAGGAGCTCCCCAAAATGATCAATGTAATGAAGGAACGTGACGATGTGGATGTGATCATCGCAAGTTATGAAGGACGTAAGCATAATCTGATCCGGAAGCTGGGCACAAAGCTGTCTGTATGGGCAACTTCCAAAATGCTCGGCAAGGATCCGAACCTTCAGATCACCAGTTATCGACTGATACGTCGGTTTCTGGTGGAAGCCATGCTGAAAACCAATACATATCTTCCGCAGATCGGAAATCTTCTGGTTTTAAGCTCCAACCGTATCATCAATGTTCCGGTGCAGCATGCAGCGCGTGCATATGGAAAGAGCGGATATTCTTTTCGCCGCCTTGTGAAGGATCTCATCTATGATATTACTGCCCATACGGCATTTCCGCTGCTTATGGTGCGAAACATCGGCATTGCCAGTTTTCTGGTAAGCTTTTTACTGGGGATCTATTATCTGGTGAGATATTTTCTGTGTGGGATCTCAGTGGAAGGCTGGACATCCCTGATGCTTGTGATGCTGGCATTTTTCGGACTGACATTGCTTTCAATCGGGATCATCGGTATTTATCTCATGAATATTCTCAATGAGGCCAAAAAGATGCCGCACTATGTGATTCGTCAGGAGGAGACAGACTGATGAAAAAAGAGATCGGCGGCTATCTGGAACTGGAAGAACCGGCGGGACAGGAATACTATCCTGATCTCTGCGGCGTGAATCTCGGAAGAACAGCGCTTCTGTGGCTGATGGAAGCACGTAAGTGCAGAAAGATCTACCTGCCATTTTTTCTCTGTGATTCCGTAACCGGTGCCTGTGAGAGATCCGGGGCAGAAATCGAATTTTATCATATGGATGAAGGTCTGCATCCGGTCCTTGAGGAGAGAACACTTTCGGAAGGAGAATATCTGTACCTGGTAAACTATTATGGCCAGCTTACCGATGATAAGATTCGGAAATATAAAAAAATCTATGGAAATATCATTGTGGATCATACGCATGCGTTTTTTCAGAAACCGCTGCCTGGCGTGGACACTCTGTATTCCTGCAGAAAATTTCTCGGAGTCAGTGACGGAGCATATCTGTCTACCGATGCGGAGCTGGAACCGGAAAAGAAGCCTCTGGACCATTCCATGGGAAGAATGGAGCATATTCTGGGACGTTATGAATATGATGCCGGAACCTTCTATCAGAAAATGCTGGATAATGCAGCAAATTATCATGAGATGGAGATCCGCCGAATGTCCCGTCTGACCGGAAACCTCCTCAGGACTATGGATTATTCTGGTATCAAAACAAGAAGAGAAAAGAACTACCGTCTGCTGGCGAAGCTTCTTCCTTCAAGGAATGCTTTTACAGGGAAGGTGCCGGAGGGACCGTTTGCCTATCCGTATTATCATAAGAACGGATTGGAGCTTCGACACTGGCTGGCAGGCCGGAAGATTTTTGTGCCAACAAACTGGCGCAATATCCTGGAAGAATTTGACAGGGATACCATGGAATATGACTGGGCAGCCAATGTGCTGCCGCTTCCCTGTGATCAGAGATACGGGGCAGAAGAAATGCAGTATATCGCGGATTCCATAAGAGAATGGGAGGAAACGGAATCATGAAACACAGATTGCTGATACTGGGAACACTGGGAGAATTTGTGCAGCTGGTGCAGAAGGCCCGCGAAAAAGGATACTACACCATTGTCTGCGATGGATATCCGGATGGTCCGGCAAGAGAATTTGCAGATGAGGCATTTCAGATCCCGGTAACAGATACGGAACAGATCGCCTGTCTCTGCCGGGAAAAAGAGATTGATGGGATCATCACATCCTTTTCCGACCTTCTTCTGGAATGTATGGTAAAGATCGCGGACCGGGCAGGAATCCCCTGTTATCTGAAACCGGAGCAGCTTCCCTGGTATCGTGATAAATCAGAGACCAGAGCACTGCTTACCGAACTGGGACTTCCCACTCCGGGCTTTCGAAAAATCCCGATCGCATATTTTAAAGACAGGTCCAAAAAAACTCAGCTGAAAGAGCTGCTTGAGGGACTTCGCTATCCGGTGGTCAGCAAGCCACTGGATAAATACGGCTCCCGCGGGATCTATATATCCGAAGATCTGGAGGAGCTGATAAACGGGGCAGAAAAAACAGCAGGATTTTCTGATATGCCGGAGATTTTGGTGGAAGAATATAATGATGGTTATGAATTCAATATGATGACCTGGGTGCGGCATGGAAAAGTCCATGTGATCAGTATTGCAGACCGTGAAAAGACATTTGTTGCCAAAGGTGAGATCCCCATCAGCACAAGAAATGTGTATCCTTCCAGATTATTATCAAAAGTTGAAAAGCCTGCCACAGAACTTCTTCAGGCATATGCGGACAGAACCGGCCAGAAAGACGGAGCCCTTTCCATGCAGTTTTTCTGGAAGCCGGGAGAAGGTATCCAGGTCTGCGAGATCGCCGCACGATTTTTCGGATATGAGCATGAACTGACCGATATGGTCTATGGATTTAATATGGAAGAGCTTCTTCTTGCATCTCTCTATGATCCGGATAAACTGGAAAAAATGCTTGCAGAACACGATGTTCATAAACCACAGTGTTGTGGAGCTGTCATTTATTTTCAGGGAAGGCTTCTTACCATCGGAGATCAGTCTGCGGCAGTTCGGTTGGGAGAGAAAGAACAGGTGGAAAAGCCCTGGATCTTTTATCAGGAAGGAGAGAAGGTCATTGAGCATGGTCCTAATCCGTATCTGGCATTATATTATGTAAAAACAGAGAATCGTAAGGAAATGGATCTTCTCACAGAGGAATTTTATGAGAAAATGCATATTCTGGACCCCAACGGCCAGGAGGTGGCATACCATAATCAGATCCCGGATTATGCACCGGCAGAAAAATAGGCATTGAATTTACAACATGAGTGTGAGAAAATGGAATGTACAGTTAATGTAGAAAAACCATGAAGAATGAGAAATAAAGAGGAAATACATGATTGATTTTAACAGACCTGCGTTTACAGGTAAGGAATTTGAGTACATCCGTGACGCAGTAGAACGGGGAATGCTCTGCGGCGACGGGATCTACACGAAGAAATGTTCTGCATGGATGGAAGAGCGCTTTCATGTGGGCCATGTGATGCTGACAACCTCCTGTACCCATGCACTGGAGATGGCTGCTTTTCTGGCAGATATCCAGCCTGGCGATGAGGTGATCATGCCGTCTTATACTTTTGTATCAACGGCAGATGCATTTGTGCTTCGCGGTGCAAGGATCGTATTTGTGGATATCAGACCGGATACCATGAATATTGACGAGAGGCTGATCGAACAGGCGATCACAGATAAGACCCGTGCGATCGTTCCGGTCCATTATGCAGGAGTAGCCTGCGAGATGGACACGATCATGGAGATTGCCAGAAGGCATGATCTGAAGGTAGTGGAAGACGCGGCCCAGGGTGTGGATGCCTACTATAAGGGAAAAGCCCTTGGTACCATCGGAGATTTTGGCTGCTACAGCTTCCATGAGACTAAGAACTATACCATGGGAGAGGGCGGTGCGATCCTGTTCAACGGGGAGCAGTACTTGGAGAAGGCAGAAATCCTGAGAGAAAAAGGAACGGACCGCAGTAAGTTTTTCCGTGGTCAGGTAGATAAATACCGCTGGATGGATTATGGATCATCCTATCTTCCGAGCGAATTGAATGCGGCATATCTTTATGCCCAGCTGGAGCAGCATAAGAAGATCAGCGATAAGCGGATGCAGATCTACGATTTTTACAATGAGAACCTCAGGTTTCTGGCGGAAGAAGGAAAGATCCAGCAGCCTTATGTACCGGAAGAATGCACACATAATGCACATATGTACTACATTAAGGTACATGATATCCAGGTACGCACAAGGCTTCTGAAATATCTCCGCGAAAAGAATATCTGCAGTGTGTTCCATTATGTACCCCTTCATTCCGCACCGGCAGGAAAAAAATTCGGAAGATTTTCTGGAGAAGATGTTTATACTACAAAAGAAAGCGAGCGTCTTATGCGACTGCCTATGTTCTATAATCTGGATATGGAGGATGCGAAGAGAGTTGTGGATGCTATTGCTTCCTTTGACGGGTTTTAACAGAAGAAGGGGAGAGCTATGAAAAAAATAAAAAAATTACTGGCAGTTTTCGCATCAGTCAGTGTGGCGCTGATGCTGCCGTTGCAGACCATGGCTGCCGTGGACCTGAATGCGAAATATGATATCAGCACCAACCAGATCCAGGGATGGCCGGCAGGACCGGATATTACCTCAGATACCGGTATCCTGATGGATGCAGCCACAGGAGTTGTTCTTTATAACAAGGGCGGAGATGAACAGAGATATCCGGCCAGCATTACCAAGATCATGACCTTGCTGGTGGCAGTGGAGAACTCCACCATGGATGAGAAGGTTACCTTTACAGAGACCGGGGTGCGTAATGTTACGGCAGATTCCAGTAATATCGGCACAAAGGTGGGCGAAGTCCTGACTATGGAGGATTGTCTTTATGCTCTGATCATCCAGTCTGCCAATGACGTTGCGGCACAGATCGCAGAGCATATCGGCGGGACAGAGCAGGCATTTATCGATATGATGAACCAGCGCGCCAGTGAGATTGGATGTACCAATACACATTTTGCAAATTCCAGCGGACTTCCGGATGATAATCATTATTCTTCAGCACGGGATATGGCGCTGATCTTCAGAGAAGGACTGAAAAATGAAACATTCCGTACGGTTGTGGGCACACCGGATTATATCATCCAGCCTACAAATATGAACAGCCAGCAGAGGATCCTGCATACCCATCATCCTATGTTTGCGCCGGAAAGCGGATTTTACTACGAAGGCTGCATTGGTGGAAAAACCGGAACTACCGTTGCGGCAGGGCATACACTTGTCACAGGAGTGACCAGAGATAATACCACATATATTGCAGTGACCATGCGTGGAACAGAGCTTTCCAATTCCTGTATGGACAGTACGGCTATGTTCAATTACGCATTTGAGAATTTCACAAAAACAGAAGTAAATGGCGGCTATGTATTCCTTCCAAAAGGGGTGGAGCTGAACTCCCTTACCGAGAAGTCAGAGAATACCAACGGGAAAACAGAAACCGGTTACTATTTCGGAGATTATCTGATCGGTACTGCAAGTGTTGCACAGGCAACCGATACACCTGTACCGGAACCGACCGCTGCAGCAGAAGACAGTCAGGAAGCGGACATTTCCGGAACGGAAGCTTCCACAGAAGCAGCAAAGGAAGATAACAGCAAAACAACAGAGAAGAGTACAGCCGGAGAGGACACCAGCGAAAAAAAGAGCATTCCTGCCCTGCGTAAGATCCTTCTTATGCTCATGGCAGTGATGATCCTGATCCTGATCTCCCTTCTTGCGGCTCTTAGAATAAAAGAAAAGAAACATCACAAATAAATCAAAACAGAAAAGGAGAACAAAAAAATGGGAAAAATAAAAGTAACACAGTGCGGAGATATTGAAGGATTGAAAGTGATCGAGCCAACTGTATTTGGTGATTCCAGAGGATATTTCATGGAAACGTACAATTATAACGATTTCAAGGAAGCAGGCATTGATGTGGAATTCGTTCAGGATAATCAGTCCAGCTCCCGTTACGGTGTTCTCCGCGGACTTCATTTCCAGATCAGCTATCCCCAGGATAAACTGGTACGTGTGGTAAACGGAGAAGTGTTTGATGTTGCGGTTGACCTTCGTGAAGGGTCCAAGACTTTTGGAAAATGGTATGGCGTAGTCCTTTCCGCAGAAAACAAGAAACAGTTCTTTATCCCGAAGGGATTTGCTCATGGCTTCCTGGTACTTTCCGAGAATGCAGAGTTCACCTACAAGTGTTCTGATTTCTATCATCCAAACGATGAGGGCGGACTGATCTGGAATGACAAGGACATTAACGTTGAGTGGCCGATCCCGGAAGGCATGGAGCTTATTTTCTCCGACAAGGACCAGAAGTGGGGAAGCTTCGAGGAATATAAGAATCGATAAGGAATTGCAGAATGAAGAAAATATTAGCTTTGCCGGCGGAGCTGTACCAGAATCGAAAGCTGGTTTTAAGCCTTGCAAAAAATGATTTCAAAACAAAATATGCAGGATCCTATCTTGGTATTGTCTGGGCATTTATCCAGCCTATCGTAACGATCCTGGTCTACTGGTTTGTATTTTCCGTAGGACTGAAGGCCGGAACGGTATCGGATTATCCTTTTGTACTCTATCTGGTATCCGGTATCGTACCGTGGTTTTTCTTCCAGGACGCATTAAACGGTGGAACCAATGCCCTGATCGAATACAATTATCTTGTGAAGAAGGTTGTATTCAAGATCAGCATCCTTCCCATCGTAAAAATCATCTCCGCACTTTTTGTGCATGTTTTCTTTGTGGCCTTTGCACTGCTCTTATGTGCGTGCTACGGATATACACCAAGCCTTTATACATTGCAGATCATTTATTACTCTGTCTGCACCTTCCTTTTTGTGTTGGGACTTGTGTATGCTACAAGTGCGATCGTCATTTTTTTCCGTGATCTGACCCAGATCATCAGTATTTTTCTTCAGGTGGGTGTATGGCTTACACCGATCATGTGGGATATCAATATGCTTTCTTCACATCCATGGCTGATCAAGCTGTTTAAGCTGAATCCGATGTACTATGTAGTTACGGGCTACCGTGATTCCATGCTTGGTCATGTCGGGATCTGGAACCATGCTTCATGGACGATCTATTTCTGGGTAGTTACGATCCTGCTTTTCGGACTGGGATCTGTGATATTCAAACGTCTGAAGCCGCATTTTGCAGATGTGCTTTAATTGAATGCGGATGGCGGATATCCGCCTGATCCGGACCGGACAGTTCCCATGGGGGATTTGCTCTGTAAGGATAAAAAGCAGAACGGCGGCAGATTGTGAGAGTGAACGATTTACACAAAAGTGAGGTTGAAAATGGCAGAAGATATTGCGATTTCAGTAAATGATGTCAGTAAGATGTACAAGCTTTACGATAATCCTATGGACCGTCTTAAGGAGTCCTTGGGATTATCCAGAAAAAAGAAATATAAAGAGCATTATGCGCTCAACCATGTATCCTTTCAGGTGCATAAGGGAGAAACAGTGGGAATTATTGGAACAAATGGTTCCGGAAAATCCACGATCCTGAAGATCATCACCGGCGTACTTTCGCCCACAGCCGGGGAAATAGCCGTAAACGGAAGGATCTCAGCTCTTCTGGAGCTGGGAGCCGGATTTAACGGAGAATATTCCGGACTTGAAAATGTATATCTCAACGGAAGTATGATCGGTTTTTCCAGGGAAGAGATCGATGCCAAGCTGCAGTCTATTCTGGATTTTGCAGATATCGGTGATTTTATCTATCAGCCGGTAAAAACATACTCCAGTGGTATGTTCGTGCGTCTGGCTTTTGCGGTAGCTATCAATATCGATCCGGAGATCCTGATCGTTGATGAGGCTCTTTCCGTGGGAGATGTATTTTTCCAGGCAAAATGTTACCGGAAGTTCGAAGAGTTTAAGGAAATGGGGAAGACCATTCTGTTTGTAAGCCATGACCTGAGCAGTATCGGAAAATACTGTGACCGTGTTGTGCTTCTAAACAAAGGTGAGAAGCTTGCAGAGGGTGGCGCCAAGGAGATGGTCAATCTTTACCGTCGTGTACTGGTCAATCAGTATGACGATGCAGATCTGGAAGAAAACACAGACGATGCAGAAGAGGGACAGGCGACGGAGAACCAGGCAGCCGGAGCAGACGTTTCACTGAAAGCACATACCGGAAGCGGAAAAGCTATGAAGGACAGCCTGAACCTGAATCCCAAGGTCCTGGAATATGGCAGCAAGCTTGGCGAGATCGTGGATTTTGCCATCCGGGATGATACAGGTATGATCACCAATGTGATCGAAAAAGGCAAGGAATTTTCCGTTCAGATGAAAGTGAAATTCCAGGCAGATGTCAGCGATCCGATCTTTGCATTTACCCTGAAAGATCTGAAAGGCACCGAGATCACAGGAACCAATACCATGTATGAACATACGCCTCTGAAACCGCAGAAAGCAGGCGATGTCCGTGAGATCACCTTCAAACAGGTGATGCCTCTGGAGGCAGGGGAATATATGCTGTGTTTGGGCTGCACCGGATATAAAGACGGCGATTTTACCGTATTTCATCGTCTTTACGATGTGTGCAACCTGACCGTGATCACAGATAAGAAAGCAGTGGGATATTTTGATCTGTTTTCCAAAGTATCTGTGAAATAAGTGGAGGAACGACTATGGCGGAGTTGAATTTAGATTATTATACGGCGAAGGATCATTATTCCGATGGGGATATCGAGGAAACACTTCTGAAAATGGCGCAGGAAGGAAAATCTTTTGATGACCTGCCGGAGGAAGAGGTGAGTTTTCCAATGGTCTACCATTTTTCAGGGCTGCGGGAGAACATCTTAAACTGGTACCCTCTGAAAAAGGCGGATTCCGTTCTTGAAATCGGAGCCGGATGCGGAGCCATTACCGGAATGCTTTGCCGCAAGGCCGGTCATGTGACTTCCGTGGAGCTTTCCAAACGTCGGGCAGATATCAATTATGCGAGAAACAGGGATAAGGAAAATCTGACGATCATGGTTGGAAACCTGAATGACATGACTTTTCCGGAAAAATTCGACTATGTGGTAGTAAACGGTGTGCTTGAGTATGCCATGAGCTTTACCGAGGGAAAAACTCCTTACGAGACATTTCTTCAGCGGATGGGCGCTTATCTGAAGCCTGAGGGAAGACTTCTGATTGCCATTGAGAACAGACTGGGACTGAAGTACTTTGCCGGAGCACCGGAGGATCACACAGATCTTCATTTTTTCGGGATCAACGGATATCCGGGAAATCAGTCTGTGCGCACCTTTTCCAAGAATGAACTGGGAGAGCTGCTGGAAAACAGCGGCTTTCCTTTTCTGCGCTTTTACTACCCGTATCCGGATTATAAATTTCCGACAGAGATTTTTACAGATGAGAGTCTTTATACCAATTCCTACGGAAGAAGCTATCCTGTATACACAGATAAGACAGCAGATCTTTTTGCAGAAAGTGAAGGCGTAAAGGCCTTCGAAAAAGAGAAGATCCTGGACAGCTTTGTGAATTCTTTTCTTGTGGAGGCAGGACGTACCGAAAACCGGGACCCGGAGGAAATCCTTTATGTGAAGCTGAACCAGGAGCGAAAAGAAAAGTTCCGTCTTCTGACCAGGATCGTCCGGGAGAACGGAGAGGTCCGTGCGGAAAAAGAGGCTATGGTGCCCCAGGCTGAGGAATTTGTGGAAAAACTGGAAAAAACCGGAACAGAGAGTACCGGATCTGATAAATACAAGAATCTTCCCTGCAGGGCAGAAAACGGAAAGATCTCTTATCCGCTCCTTACCGGAAAAACTCTTCACCAGGAAATCGCAGAGTTTGCCCAGAAAGAAGATCTTGAAGAGATCAAGGCCCTTCTTAAAAAATTCTATCAGGAATTTTTCGGGGCTCGTCAGGTTGTGGATTACAGGACCGGAGAGTTCCGTGAGGTATTTGGTGATCATCCGGGAAGAAATGATTACGAATGCGTCTGCCCGGCCAATGTGGATCTGATCTGCAGCAACATCTTTATGGGAGAAAAGGAAAATCAGATCATAGATTATGAGTGGATGTTTGATTTCCCTGTGCCTGTGAATTTTATCATGTGGCGCCTGATCCATGAATTGTATACACATGTTTCTGAGCTGCCGCGGTTATGTCATGAGGATGAGATGATGGCGGAGTTTGACATCAGCTATACAGACTATGAGATATTTATGGATTGGACCATGCATTTCGTCTATGAGTATGTGGGCTGTGGTTCTCTGATCCCGTTTGAACAGAAAAAAGTGCCGGTTTCCGTAACAGAGCTGGTGAACAGAGAAAGAGAAAAGCACCAGATGCACAGCAAGATGTACTATGATCTTGGTGAGGGCTTCTGTGAAGAGCATACACTTTATGCAGAGGGAAAACTTTCCGGAAACCGTTTCCGGGTAGAGTTTGCGCTTTCCGGTATCAAAGGAATACGAAATCTCCGCTGGAATCCTGCAAACGGTCATTTCCTGAAAGTGAGGATAGAGCGTCTGGATTGCGGATGCAGTGCGGAGCTTGTGCCTCAGGGTGTCCATATGAAAGTGGATAACAGTACCACTGCGTTTTTTACCACCGATGGCTTTTATCTTATCGATGTTACACACCCGGAAAATGTGGACAGGATCGTAATAGAGGGAAAACTTGACTGCCTTGAGCTTCCGGATGTGGAAAAGCTTCTGGCCTTTGAAAAAGAGCGTGAAGTACGAAGAGAACAGGAGCGTGTCAGAAAAGAGGCTGAACGTGCCGCAAAGCAGGCTGCAGCGGAAGCAGCACGTGCGCAGGAAGAGGCCCTTCGTCATCCAGGCAAAAAAGCGCAGGTAAAGAGACTGGTCAAAAAGGTTCTTCGTTATCATACAGAGCCGGCAGCAGTGATGGGGGTGGAGACAACTCCTACCTGTATGGGCAGTGTTGACTTCTTCCATTATGAGAATGGCACCTTAAATGCCATTGGCTGGGCCTTTGATCCGACATTCGCGTCTATGGAACAGCCAAGGATCGCATTTTATCAGGGAACACAGAAGCTTCAGGAGGCTTCCTGTACTACGATCTACCGTACGGATGTGGCTAATGCCATTGGAAATCCGGATGCGGAAAGTGCCGGATTTTCTTTCCTGGCAACGGTTCTTGCGCCGGCAGAGACTTCTGTTTTCCTGGAATACGGAACCGCAGCGGATACCGGGAGATTCCTTATCGGAAAGATCCCGGGAACCAGGGATCAGAAAGAACTTCTGGTATACGCTATCGAAGATCCGAAGAGTATCGGAAATCTCCGCCATTTCAAACAGCGTCATGTACGCAGTGCGAGAAAGGCATATCCACAGTCGATCTATCAGCAGAAGGTGGATGTGATCGTGCCGGTTTACAACGGACTGGAGTATTTTGATGCTCTGTTTTCCGGAATTGAAAAGACAAAGGTTCCATATCGTCTGATCATCGTAAATGATAAGAGCCCGGATCCTGAAGTAGGAAAATATCTGGAAAAATACGCCGCAGAGCATGACAATGTGGTGCTTCTTAATAATGAGACCAATATGGGCTTCCTTCCGTCTGTAAACCGTGGATTAAAGATGGCGGAAAATCATGTTGCTCTTGTAAATACAGATGTGGAGGTTCCGGAAGAGTGGCTGGAGCGCCTGATGCTTCCGATCTTTGCAAAGGAAAATATTGCAACCACCACACCGTTTACCACCTGCGGAACCATCTGCAGCTTCCCGGATTTCTGCCGGGATAACAAACTGTTTGAGGGAATGCCGCTGTGGGAGATCGATGATGAATTCCGCATGATCCGTCCGCAGTATCCGGCCATGCCTACCGGTGTGGGCTTCTGCATGGGTATGAACCTGAAAGCGATCCAGGAGGTTGGCCTTCTGGATGAGGAGAATTTCGGAAAAGGTTACGGTGAGGAGAATGACTGGTGCCAGCGTGCCATAGCTGCAGGCTATGAGAACGTGCATGTGGATAACCTGTTTGTATATCACAAGCATGGTGGAAGCTTCCCGTCTGAGGAAAAGCAGAGACTCCTGAAAGAGCACAGTGAGGCGCTGCTCCGCAAGCATCCGGATTACAACAAGGATACTGCGGATTACTGCAGAAGAGACCCGCTTCGTCCGGTAAGACTTTACGTGGAAATGAAGCTTCTCAACAGGAAGCTGGATGTGCCTACTATTGTGGCCTTTGACCATGATCTCGGCGGTGGTGCCACGGCTTATCTTGTGGAGAAAAGACGTCTGGCTCTGCGGGAAGGATATCGTTTTGTGACCATTCGCTATAATATCGTAAGCAATCGTTTTTACTTTACGTATCAGTATAAGCAGTATGAGATGGAATTTTTTGCAAATGATCTGGAAACTGCCCTTGGTGAGCTGATGCGTGTGGATGAGATCTGGATCAACGAGCTTGTGACCTATCAGAATCTTTACGGAACCCTGGAACGTATCCTGCGTCTTAAGAGAGAGCAGGGTGCGAAGCTCCTTATGCTCCTTCATGATTTCTTTGCCCTTTGTCCGGCAGTGAATCTGATCGATGCAGAAGGAAAATACTGTGGTGTTCCATCCTGTGAGGTCTGTGATAAATGTATTCCGGATAACCGCAGCAATGCCTGCACAGAATACGGAACCGGAACTCTCTGGCGTACAAAATTCCGGGAATTTCTGTCAAACTGTGATGAGATCCGTGCATTTTCCGATGATACGGCAAGGCTGTTCAAGCGTGCTTATCCGGATGTATACAATCTCCATGTGATCCCGCATGCACCCCATTACCTTCCGGCAGTGGAAAAAAACAAAAAGACCACAGAGACCTTTAACATTGGTCTTATCGGCGTACTCTGCTACAAAAAAGGCCTGGAAGTTGTGAAGGCACTTGCGGGATATATCGAAGAGAATGAACTGAATATCCGTCTGAGACTGATCGGTACTTCCGACGAAGAGATCGAAAGTCCGGTATTTTCCCAGACAGGAAGATATACAAGAGAGGAGATCCCGAGACTTACCCTGGAGCAGGATATTGATATGTTCCTGATCCCGTCCGTATGGCCGGAGACCTTCTCCTACACAACCTCGGAGATCATTTCCATGGGATTTCCGGTAGCTGTACTTCCGGTAGGTGCACCTGTAGAACGTGTGAAACGATATGCCAGGGGCCTTGTTCTGAAAGATGAGCAGCCGGAGAATATTGTGGAAGAGATGATTTCTCTGTGGAAAACTCTCGGCGGAAGTGAACTCCCTGTGGAAAAACGCAGGCTTCTTTTTGTAGGAGAGGAGATTTCCTTTGCATCCAGATATCGTGTGGAGCATTTCCGGGAGCAGCTGATCCTTAAAGGCTATGCATCGAAATTTATCCAGATGGATCAGGCAGAGCAGGAAAAGATCGAGGAATATACAGCGATCGTGATGTACCGCTGCAGCAAGCTGATGGAAGCAGAAATGCTTGCCAACCGGGCGAAAGCAGCCGGAATCCCTGTTTACTATGATGTGGATGATCTGGTATTTGATTACGAAAAAATTTCCGGACTGCATTTCCTGAAGGGAAGCGAGTACAGTGACTTCTGCACAACTACAGACCGTATCCGCGGATGTATGGGATTCTGCGACGGATATTTTACATCCACGGAGACGCTGGCAGGAGAGATCCGGGCAGAATTCCCGGGAAAACCGGTGGTGATCAACCGCAACTGTATGAGTATGGAGATGGAGATCCTGTCTCACGAGGCTGTGGAGCAGACAGACAAGGCTAAAGACCGGATCTATATCGGATATTTAAGTGGTTCCAAAACCCATGACCAGGATTTTGCCCAGGTGGAGGCAGCACTTCTGGAGGTGATGGAGCGCCACCCGGAGGTTTACCTGAAGCTGGTGGGTGTGCTGGATGAATCCGGAATGGAGCCGGTGCAGAACCGCATCGAGAAGCTTCCGTTTATGGACTGGAGACAGCTGCCCGCCGTGATCGCAGGACTTGATATCAATCTGATGCCGCTGGAGAACAGCCTGTTCCATTGGTGCAAATCCGAGAACAAGTGGACAGAGGCTGCTCTTGTAAAGGTTCCAAGTGTCATGAGCCGTAACTGTGAGATGGAATACGTGGTCGAAAACGGAAAAGATGGCTGGATGTGCACCACAAAAGAAGAGTGGGTCAATGCCCTGGAAGCTCTGGTAACCGATGAGAAGGCCAGAAAAGCTATGGGTGAGGCCGCACATCAGAAGGTTATGGAACATTACCTTACAGTAAATACCGGAAAAGATGCAATGGAGGAATTGTTATGCAGCGAGAGCTATACGAAGTAGAAAAGGACAGGTTTGACCTGAAGGACATTTCTCTGTATCACCTTCAGGGGATCTGGCCGAAGAATCATAAGCCGGAAGCCGTTCTTGACGGGGAAAAGCTTCCGGCAGCCATCAGTGCCCAGGAGCGTGTCAGCGCCCTGGAGCGCTTTAAGGATCTGGATCTGGTAAACGGAGAACGTGTACAGATGGAAATCTGCCTGCCGGATCTGGAGGGCAAAAAGAAGCTTGTTGTTTATGCGGTAAAGGGTGAAAAACGTATCCGGTGGTTTTCTGTTTCGGCAGCACAGCTTTACAGGAAACAGGGAAAACCGCAGTACTTTATCGAGAGCATCGAGGTGGAAGCTGGGGAAAAAATCTGCCGTGTCCGTGGGTGGGCAGCCTTTAACAGCCCCCTGACCATACGCTTGGAGGATCGCAGCCGGAATGAAATCCCCTGCGAGATCACCAGACTGAAACGTGTGGATGTGCAGAATCAGTACCAGGAAACAGAGATCGATGAGAAGAGCGGTTTTTTCTTTGAATTCCATTATGACAGTGTGAAGGACTTCTACATTGTATTTGAGGCAGGCAATGTGCGGACACTTCGTCTGGTACATCTGCAGCCACAGAAGCGCCTTGCGGAGAAAGCTGCGGTATATTTCCGTAAGGGAAGCCGTTACATGAAGCTTCACGGAGCAGCAGCCCTTACCGGAAAGGTATTCGGAAAGGTGCTGGACCGTAAAAACCGTCCGGTGGATTATTCCAAATGGATCGTGAAGCATCTGCCGGACAAGGCAGAGCTTGCAGAAGAAAGAAAAACGAAATTTTCCAGGAATCCAAAATTCAGTATTGTGATCCCGCTTTACAAAACACCGGAGAAATATCTCCAGCAGCTGGTAGATTCCATAGAAGCCCAGACCTACGGGAACTGGGAGCTCTGTCTTTCTGACGGAAGCGGAGCAGATTCTCCTCTTACCGATTATCTTAACAGGCTGGAAAAAAGTGATGACAGGATCCGCGTGATCCGCAACGACCAGGCACTTAAGATCGCAGAGAATACCAATGCTGCCATGAAAGCGGCAACAGGGGATTTTATCGTGTTTGCAGATCATGATGATGAGCTGACGCCGGACGCTCTGTTCCGGTGTGTGAAAGCGCTGAATGAGGATCCGGAGCTTAAGGTTCTGTATTCCGATGAAGATAAGATGTCCATGGACGGGCACAAATTCTTTCAGCCGCATTTCAAACCGGACTTCAATATTGATCTTTTGTGTACAGTAAACTACATCTGTCATCTTTTTGTCGTAAAAAAAGAGATCGTGGATCAGATCGGAATGCTGAAAAAGGAATTTGACGGTGCACAGGATTATGATTTTGTGTTCCGCTGTGTGGAAGCTGCGGGAAGAGAGCAGATCCATCATATCCCCAGGATCCTTTATCATTGGAGATGCCATGAGGATTCCACAGCAGAGAATCCGGAAAGCAAGATGTATGCCTTTGATGCAGGAGCACGTGCCATCAAGGCTCATTATGACAGGATCGGAGTTCCGGTGGAAATCGAAAAGGGTGAATATCTTGGACTTTACCGTACAAAATTCCTCTGGGAGGAAAAACCGCTGATCTCCATCATCATCCCAAACAAGGATCACATTGATGATCTGAAGAGATGTATTGATTCCATCGAAGAAAAGGCAACTTACCGCAATTATGAGTATGTGATCGTGGAGAACAACAGTACGGAGGATGAGACCTTTGCTTACTATAAAGAGCTGGAAGCATCCAATCCGAAAGCCCATGTGGTGTACTGGGATGGTATTTTCAACTATTCTGCCATCAATAATTTCGGAGCTGCTCATGCTAAGGGTGACTATCTGCTTCTTCTCAACAATGATACGGAGATCATCAGCCCGGACTGTCTGGAGCAGCTTCTGGGATACTGTATGAGACCGGATGTGGGAGCTGTAGGAGCGCGGCTCTATTATGAGGATGATACCGTGCAGCATGCAGGAGTAGTCGTTGGCTTCGGCGGTATTGCGGGACACTGCTTTGTGCAGCAGAAGAGAGACGCTACCGGATACTGCCACAGGATCATCTGTGCCCAGGATTACAGCGCTGTAACCGCAGCCTGCATGATGGTGAAGCGTGAGGCCTTTGATAAGGTTCACGGATTAAGTGAGGAATTTCAGGTTGCCTTTAATGACATAGATTTCTGCCTTCGTCTGGGAAAAGCCGGATATCTGGTTGTATACAATCCTTATGCGGAGCTTTATCACTATGAATCCAAATCCAGAGGTCTTGAGGATACACCGGAGAAGGTGGCAAGATTTAACCGCGAGATCGCTTCCTTTGAGAAGCACTGGCCGGAGATCCTCCGTGACGGAGATCCTTACTATAATCCGAACCTTACACTGGAGAGCCAGGATTTCTCTCTGAAGCGGATATAGGAGGTTATATTTTGGAAAAGAAAAAAATCTGGAAGGATGAGAGAGTTCAGGCAGGGGTTCTTGTCCTGGCAGCATTTCTGCTCCTGACTGCATGGGCGTTTATGCAGCCCCTGGGGGCAGGCCCCGATGAAAAAATGCGCTACATGGTGGCACAGTATCTTCATGAGCATCCGGGAAAGCTGCCTCTTGGAGATGAGCCAACCATCCGTGATGCGACATGGGGGATTTCCTATGCCTATTATCCGATCCTTTCCTATATGGTATCTGCTGTCTTTATGGGGATCGCAGGTTTGTTCCATGCATCTGCAGACGGATTACTCCATGCGGCGAGGATGGCAGATGTGCTCTTTGTGACTGGAGCGGTATATTTTGTGGTGAAAGCATCCGGAAAGCTTTTTCCGAAAGAGGGAAGATGGCTGTTTGCCGCACTGGCAGGCTTTATGCCGCAGGCATTGTTTCTGGGAACTTATGTAAACACGGATTCCCTGGCGCTTTTATCCATGGCGATGATCCTGTATTCCTGGTCCTGTTATCTGGAAGCGAGAGACTGGAGCTTCAGAAATTCGATCCTTCTGGCTGTTGGAATGGCAGTCTGTGCACTGTCCTACTATAATGCCTACGGATGGATCTTATGCAGCTTCCTGTTTTTCTGCCTGACAGTCCTTCTGTGCAGGGAAGAGCCGGTAAAACAGAGAGTTGCATTTCTGCTCCGGAGAGGGATCGTGATCGCGGCAGTAACCCTTGCCTTATGCGGCTGGTGGTTTATACGAAATGCCGTTCTCTATGACGGAGATCTTATCGGAAGAAAAGCCTGTGCACAGTGTGCGGAAAAATATGCGGCTGTTGATTACAGACCGTCCAGATACCCTACACCGGAGAAGCTGAACTGGTCATGGAAGGATATCCTTCTGTATCAGGACCCGGGCTGGCAGCATAACTGGCTGCTGACAGTTCTGGTAAGCTTTATCGGAACCTTTGGCCTGATGCAGATCTATATGCCTTATAGTGTGAGCAAGGCATATTTCCTGTTCTTTGGAATGGGTGGGATCGGTATTTTGACCATGCTGGGAATATTTTATCCGAAGAAACGTACTGTGGTAAAAGAACGAAAAGCAGCAGGAAGTGAAAAGCTGAAGATAAAAACAATAACCGTGTACGATAAATGGGACAGAAAAGGGATCTTTCATCTGCTGCTGATCCTTCTGATCCTGATCCCTGTGGGTCTGTTTATGTATTATGTATATTATAGTGACAACCAGGCACAGGGACGTTATATCATGCCGGCACTGTATCCGGCCATGTATTTTGTGACAGCCGGCTGGAATCGTCTGCTTGAGCGTTTTGTAAAAAAGGAAAATATCAGAATGTGGATATACCGGGTCCTGACAGCACTTCTGGCTGCTTCGCCGTTTTTATGCTATATCTTCCTGGTAGTTCCGTTTTATGGCTGACACCCCGATGGGTGAGATGGCAGAAAAAAATCCCTTCTATGTATCCGGATATGACCGGTACATAGGAGGGATTTTTTGATTCTGAAATATATTTGCCTGGGAACCAAGATCAGGAACGGATGATCCGGATCATGCGCCACAGCAGAAGGATAAGGAGCAGGATGCCCACACCGCCAATGGCAAAATACGGGATCTGGGATCTGGATTCGGAATAAGCTTTTGCAGAATCCATGTTTTCATCATTTTCCAGTACATCGGAAGAGCTTTCCTGGGAGGAATCCTCGACAACTGCAGTTCCCACCTGAGTTCCGCCAAAGGAATAGGTGCGTAAGATCTGACCATCAGATTCCGTATCTTCCGTAGTCAGGTCGTCTGCGGTCGCACCGGATGGAACCATTACAGTGCCGCCGGACAGGATGTGAAAATCATCCTCGCTGAGATTCAGAAGCTGGAAATTGGAAAAACCGTAATCCAGAAGTGAGATCGCTTCGTTGGCTGTCTGACCGGTCGCTCCGTTCATGACTACTGCGATCAGAGTAGTACCATTTCGCTGTGCAGCTGTGACAAGAACGCTTCCGGAAGCAGTGGTGGTACTTTCACGACCGCCGATACATCCTTCATAATAGGAAGCGGATGCAGGATCTGTCATGGTAAAAGAGCTTGTCAGGTTACGGGTACCGCCGGAAACATTGGTAGCCGGGATCGTATAGGAGGTGGCTCCGGAGATGGTGCGGAAGCTGTCATTACGGATAGCCGCCTGCATGATCAGAGCCAGATCATGTGCTGTGGTATGCTGGTTGTCATCCGGGAGACCGGTAGGATTGGTAAATACCGTATTGGTGCATCCAAGTTCTCGGGCACGGTCGTTCATTTTCTGGACAAAGGCATCCACAGATCCGCCGATCTGTTCTGCGACCTGGAGAGCAATGTCATTGGCAGAGGCCAGCATCAGAGCGTAAAGGCACTGCTCCATGGTAAATACCTCTCCGAGCTGTGAGGAAATATGAGCGCCTCCGTCTGTAACACCGGATACACCGGTTTCTGTCATGGTAACCTGATCGTCAAGCTGGCTGTTCTCCAGTGCCAGAAGACAGGTCATGATCTTAACTGCGCCGGCCGGAGAAAGCGTGGTGTCCATATCCTTGGCATAGAGAATCGTATCGGAAGTATCTTCCATGATCACGGCAGATGCGGAAGTGATCTCAGGCCCCTGAGGCCATCCGCTGATCCCATTGGTGGTAACACCGGAGGATACAGCAACAGCGGTTTCTTCTGTGGCGAAAACTGGAGTCTGGAACACCATGGAAGCGGAGATCCCAATAGCCAGAAGCGCTGTGGTTATTCTTGATTTTTTCATGATAAATGGTACTCCTGTATAAAAAATAATTCTTATGTAAGCAATACATACGTAAGCTCAGTATAACACATTTCCTCTCTTCCTTGCAAAAAAAATGATGGAATGGTAAAATATGTTCATCAAACTGTTACTGAGAACAGAGTGAACAGTAACAGCAAACTGAGTAATACGGAGATAATATATGAGTAAAGATGATTCTACAGGAAAGATCCAATGGGACAGACTTATAAAGAAGCTTTCCCCCTATACAGTACAGAAGGGCTTAAGATACCTGAAGCATTATGGTCTGAAAGAGTTCTGGATCCGGCTTCATGAACGTTTTGAACCGGAAGAGGTTCCTTACGGACCATGGTATGAGGCATACAGACCTGACGAGGAAACACTGGAGAAGCAGCGGAAACGCAAATTTCCGGATGGGCCGTTGATCAGCATTGTGGTACCTGCATATCTGACACCGGAGCGTTTTTTAAGACAGATGCTGGACTCTCTCCTTGCACAGACATATGAGAACTGGGAGCTGTGTCTGGCAAACGGAAGCCCGGAGGATCCGGACATGCAGACTGTGCTGAGATCCTATGCAGAGATGGACAGGAGGATCCGCTATCAGGATCTGAAAGAGAATCTTGGCATTGCAGAAAATACAAACGCAGCTTTTGCCATGGCAGAGGGTGATTTTATCGCACTTCTGGATCATGATGATCTGCTGGCACCTAATGCATTGTATGAGATCGCGGCGGCACTGGAGGAGCATCCGGAGGCGGATGTGATCTATACAGATGAGGATAAGGTCACGACAGATCTTTCTGAACATTTTCAGCCCCATCTGAAACCGGACTTTAACCTGGATCTTTTAAGATCCAATAATTATATCTGCCATTTTCTGGTGGTAAGACGTTCCGTAGTGCAGACAGTGGGCGGATTTCGCCGGGAATTTGACGGCGCCCAGGATTATGATTTCATTTTCCGCTGTGTGGAGCAGGCAAGGAAAGTGGTCCATGTACCGGAGATCCTTTATCACTGGAGGACCCACAAATCCTCCACAGCAGATAATCCGGCAAGCAAGATGTATGCTTTTGAAGCCGGCAGACGTGCCATTGAGGGGAATCTCAAACGGACCGGAACTCCGGGAACCGTGGAGCATACTCCGGATTTTGGATTTTACCGTGTGAAGTATCCGGTGCAGGGAGAACCTCTGGTTTCTGTTATCATTCCGAACCGTGAGGAGAAAGAAACGCTTCAGGCCTGCGTGGAATCCATTTTTGAAAAAACTGCCTACAAAAATTACGAGATCATCATTGTGGAGAATAACAGCAGCTCCGAAGAGATCTTCCGGTATTACAGAAAGCTTTCGGAGGATCCCAGGGTCCATCTGATCCGCTGGAAAAAAGGCTTCAACTATTCTGCCATCAACAATTTCGGGGTGCGCCATGCCAAGGGAGATTATCTGCTTTTTCTGAATAATGACGTAAAGGTCATCGATCCGGACTGGATGTCAGAGATGCTGAGCGTGTGCCAGCGTAAGGAAACAGGTGCAGTTGGCGTCAAGCTGATCTATCCGGATAACACCATTCAGCATGCAGGCTGCGTGGTGGGAATGGGCGGAATTGCCGGGAACATGTTTGTGAATATGCCGGCAGAGCGTACCGGATATCTCCATAAGGCCTCTCTTCTGCAGGATATGAGCTGTGTGACTGCAGCATGTATGATGATGAAGAAGGAAGTTTTTCTGGAGGCAGGAGGCTTTACGGAAGAGCTTGCAGTTGCGTTTAATGATGTGGATCTCTGTCTGAAGGTGCGAAGCCACGGCCATCTGATCGTCTATGATCCGTATGTGAAGCTCTATCATTACGAATCCAAGTCAAGAGGCACTGAGGACAGCGAGGAAAAGGTCCGCCGTTTCCAGACGGAGATCGAATACATGCGCTGTCACTGGCTGGATATCCTGAAAAAAGGAGATCCATACTATAACAAAAATCTTTCTTTAACCAAATGGAATTATTCCCTGAAGCCCCTTCCGGGAATGGGAAAGAAGAAGGGATAAAGCAATGCAGGAAGTATCAGTAGTCATACCAAACTTTAACGGAATGGCATATCTGGATGGTGTTCTTTCCAGTCTTGAAAGACAGACTATCCGTAATTTTGAGGTTATACTAGTGGATAATGGTTCCACTGATGGCAGCTGTGCATTTGTTTCAGCGGAATATCCATGGGTACACATGATACAGCTTCCGGAGAATTACGGTTTCAGCAGAGCCGTCAATGAAGGGATCCATGCGGCACGTTCCCCATATGTGTTGCTTCTGAACAATGATACGGAAGCGGAACCGGATTTCCTGGAGGAGATGGTTGCTGCCCTGCGCAGACATAAGAAGGCATTTTCCTGTCAGGCAAAGATGATCCAGCTTCATGACAGGGACAAGATGGATGATGCCGGAAATTATTACTGTGCCCTTGGCTGGGCTTTTGCCAGGGGAAAAGGCAAGGACATCCGCCATTATGACCGAGAGCAGAAGATTTTTTCCACCTGTGCGGGAGCTGCGATCTACCGGAAGAAATTTATTGACAGGATCGGAGATTTTGATGAGGAGCATTTTGCTTATCTGGAGGATCTGGATATCGGTTATCGGGCCAGAATCTGCGGTTATCAGAACTGGTATGCTCCAAAAGCGAAAGTTTATCATGTAGGAAGCGGTACTAGCGGATCCAGATATAATCAGTTTAAGATCCGGTATTCTTCCAGAAACAATATTTATCTTATCTATAAGAATATGCCGTTTCTCCAGATCGTGCTGAACTTTCCGTTTTTTCTGGTGGGATTCGGTGCGAAGATCCTGTTTTTTGCGTCCAAGGGATTCGGACGTGAGTACCTTGCAGGCATCAAAAACGGCTTTCAGATCAGCCGCAAAAACAAAAAAGTCAGATTTTCCATGAGGAATCTTCCGCGTTATATACAGCTCCAGTTTGAACTCTGGATCAACATTTTTAGGCGTTTTGCCGGTTAAGACACCATATTTTCACAGAATTTTTATATTTCGGAGGGAAGATTTTATTGCTTTTGGTTTTCATCTATTATAAGATAAAAGCAATGAACTTAAATGAGGTGGCGGAAATTGATTAAAGACAACCAGAAAAATTTCAGTCGTCTCCATATGCTGATCGATGTATTTGTGATCGCGGCCTCCTATGCCCTGGCCTGGCTGATCCGTTTTCAGGGAATTTTTGAGCATTCGGCGGTCCAGTCCAAGACCGTCCAGGAATATATGTTTATGCTGATATTCATTATTCCGGGATATTTACTTCTTTATCAGGCCTTTGATCTTTATACACCGATGCGAATGCAGGGGCGTCGTCTCGTACTTGCCGGAATTGTGAAGGCAAATGCGTTAGGGCTCCTTATCATCATGTTTGCACTTTACAATTTTAAAGAGCTGGACTATTCCCGTCTTACTCTGGTTTCTTTCTGTGTGATCAATATCGTCCTGGAATGGTTTGTGTGTATGGTTATATTTTACATTCTCCGGGATATGCGCAAAAAAGGAATGAACCAGAAACAGGTGCTGCTGGTAGGATACAGCCGTGCTGCCGAGGAATATGTAGACAGGATCCTGCAGAATCCGCAATGGGGATACGTGATCAGGGGCATACTGGATGACAATGTGCCGGCAGGCACTACTTATAAGGGCGTTAAGGTGATCGGTCGAATCGCCAATCTGATGATCATCCTTCCATCCAGTCGTCTGGATGAGATAGCCATTACCCTGGGCTTAAGTGAGTATTATCGTCTGGAAGAGATCGTTGCACTCTGTGAAAAATCCGGCGTGCACACAAAATTTATTCCGGATTATAATAATATTATTCCGACCAAACCATATACAGAAGATATTCTCGGGCTTCCGGTGATCAATATCCGGTATGTGCCCCTGAGCAACACGTTTAATGCACTGATCAAGAGATCTATGGATATTGCAGGCGCGATCGTTGCGATCATTGTGTCCTCACCAGTGATGCTGGTGTTGTGTATGCTGATCAAGCTGACTTCGCCGGGCCCGCTGATCTATAAGCAGGAACGTGTCGGGCTTCACAATCAGACTTTCCGGATGTATAAATTCCGTTCCATGGAGATCCAGAAAGAATCAGAAGAAAAAAAGGCGTGGACAGTAAAGAACGATCCAAGAGTTACCGGAATCGGTAAATTTATGCGTCATACCAGTCTGGATGAGCTTCCACAGCTTTTTAACATTCTGAAGGGTGAGATGAGTCTTGTGGGACCAAGACCGGAGCGGCCGTTTTTTGTAGAAAAGTTTAGGGAGGAGATACCACGTTATATGGTCAAGCATCAGGTGCGGCCGGGTCTTACCGGGTGGGCACAGGTAAATGGCTATCGTGGAGATACTTCTATCAGAAAAAGGATAGAGTGTGATCTGTATTATATCGAAAACTGGTCTGTGGGATTTGATATAAAGATCATGTTTCTTACCATATTCAAAGGATTTATTAATAAGAACGCATACTAAAAAGGGGAAAAGGAAAAGATGTCAAAACCTCGGAAAAAAAGCAAGAAGATTTTATTTATCCTGGAGATCGTCGTACTGCTCCTGTTTATCGGAGGTCTGTTCGTTTATGGTCAGATCTCAGCCAAACTGGATAAGATCGACATCCAGGAAACAGATCTTGCAGACCAGGATATTGTAACTAATGATCAGGCACCGCAGATGACGGGATATACCACCTATGCACTGTTCGGACTGGACCACAGAAGCAAGAATGAGAAGCTGAATACAGAGAACAGTGATACCATCATCATTGCGAGTATCAACAATGATACGAAGGCAGTCAAACTTGTGTCTGTCTATAGAGATACCCTTCTCAATGTAAAGGATGATACCTATTCCAAAGCCAATTCGGCATATGCATTTGGCGGACCGACCAACGCGGTTTCCATGCTGAATACGAATCTGGATCTGAATATCACAGATTATGTTGCCATTGATTTTAATGCGCTGGTAACTGTGGTAGACTGCCTCGGAGGATTGGACATCCCTCTTTCCTATGCGGAGATCGTTCATATGAACAATTACTGTGTGGAGACATCAGAGGAAACCGGAAAGAGCTACACACCGATCGAACTGCCGGATCCGAAGCCGGAGGATGAGGAAGCAATCGTAGATACCTATCATCTTAATGGTGTACAGGCTACCTCCTACTGCCGTATCCGTTATACTGCAAGTCTTGATATGGGACGTACCGAGAGACAGAGACGAGTGATCCAGATGATCGTAGATAAGGCGAAAAAGGCAGGACTTTCCACTATCTTTGATATTATGGATCAAGTATTCCCGATGGTCAAAACTTCTGTTTCCAAAACAGAGATCCTGAAGATGATCCCGGCTATGATCGGCTACAGTATTGATGAAACTACAGGCTTCCCCAATGATTATAAATTTGCCCAGGTAAAGGGCAGCGTTATCGTACCTACCACACTGGAATCCAATGTTCTGAAGATGCATCAGTTTCTGTATGGAGACACCAGTTACACTCCGACGCAGGATGTACTCAACAGAAGTGCCCAGATCACAAATATCGCAGGCGGAGGCGACGTGCAGGACACTGCACCTGCGGTGACAGATACACCGAATGACGCAACGGATGATTCGTACACGTGGCAGGGAGATACATCCACAGATTACAGCAGTACGGACACAAGTGATGATGCTGATTACAGCACAGACACAGATTATGATTCGGATTACTCCGGAGACGATTACAGCACAGATACGGATTATTCCGGAGACGATTACAGCACAGATACGGACGATTCCGATACGGATTATAGCGATTATACCGACGGAGAAGATTATTCGGAGAATGAATAAAACATCAAAATAAGCAACCAGCAGAAGGGACCATCCAGTAACGGGTGGTCCTTTCTGGACAGGAGACAAATATGAAAACATTAAAAACAGACGTGATCATCCCGGCATACCGTCCGGGAGAAGAATTTGAAAAACTGCTGGAAAGACTCAGCGCACAGAAATATCCTATCAATAAGATCCTTGTCATGAATACAGAAAAGAAATTCTGGAAAGAGACCTGGGAACAGGAATATCCGCTTGTGGAAGTCCGGCATCTTACAAAAGAAGAATTTGACCATGGCGGTACCAGAAGGCAGGCGGCAGAGCTTTCGGATGCGGAGATCCTTGTATTTATGACACAGGATGCAATGCCGGCAGACAGGGAACTGATCGGAGCACTGGTAGGAGCTCTTGCAGAGAATCCACAGGCAGGAGCCGCTTATGCGCGTCAGCTTCCAAAAAAGGACTGCAGATTTCTGGAAAAATATACCCGTTCCTTTAATTATCCGGAACAGTCCTGTCTGAAAACGGAAAAAGATGTACAGACCTACGGGATCAAAACATATTTCTGCTCCAACGTCTGTGCTGCTTATGATCACAGGATCTATGATGAGATTGGTGGATTTCCGGAGCATGCTATTTTTAATGAAGATATGATCTATGCAGGCTGGATGGTAAAAAAAGGCTATGGAGTTGCCTATGTATCAGAAGCGCGTGTATATCATTCTCACAATTACACCTGTATGCAGCAGTTCCACAGGAATTTTGATCTGGGAGTTTCCCAGGCGGAGCATCCGGAGGTTTTTGAAGGAGTGCCTTCCGAAGGTGAGGGCATCCGGCTGGTAAAAAAAAGCATGGCATATCTTCTGAAAACAGGCCACATATGGCTGATCCCCGGACTGTTTTTGCAGAGCGCTTCCAAATACGCCGGATATTTTCTCGGAAAACGATACAAAAAGCTCCCTGAAAAAATGATCCGATCCTGCACCATGAATCCGGAATACTGGAAAAAGAACAAATAAGAGCAGGTCACGGTTTTTTAAAAGAGATATCACAGTTTAAACACAATTCCCTGTTAAACTGTCTTTTATAAGAGAAATAAATGTTACTGAGAACGGAGTGAGCAGTAACAGATACATGCATCAGATAACATAGAAGGGAGCACCAGAGGCATGAGTGAAGAGAATAAATGGGGGACAGGCTTGCCGGATGAGGATAAGAATGCTTCGGCAGAACAGAAACCGCTGACGCATCCTTATTCTGAGGGACGCAGGATGCAGGAGAGCGGACAGGACAGTTATGCAGGTGCCGGACAGAGTGAAGGCACTTCGCAGGAGAAACCAAAATACGGACATTATGAGGTGCATCAGCCTCAGGCCGGTAATTATGCCGGTGGAAATATACCGCCCAAAAAGCCGCGGAAAAAGAGAGATTTTTCAGGCAACAACAGCTTTGGAAAGAAAGCAGCCACTGCGGTGGCACTGGCTGTGATCTTTGGGCTGGTAGCCGGAGTGGTTTTTCAGGGCGTGAATATTGCAGCAGATAAATACAGAGGAAATGACAGCAGTACAACAATCGGAAAGACAGAAACAGTTACCGGGACAGAGGACAGTACTGACAGTAGCTCTGCGGATTCTACTGTGAAGGATATTGTGGCAGAGAGTGGTACAGTGGCCGGTGTAGCCCAGGCAACCATGTCTTCTATCGTTGCCATTACATCTGTCAGTGTGCAGGAGATCCCAAGCTTTTTCGGATATGGAACGAGGCAGTATCAGAGTGCAGGAAGTGGTTCCGGTATTATTGTAGGAGAAAATGACAGCGAGCTTCTCATTGCGACTAACAACCATGTGGTATCTGGAGCGACTACACTTACTGTGTGCTTTGCAGGCAGTGATGTGGTAGGAGCGGAAGAAGAAACCCAGGCTATGGCAAGCAGCTCCGATGGAGATGCGGATGTGGATAACGCAGTTTCTGCCAAGATCAAAGGTACCGATGAAGAGAATGATCTGGCAGTGGTGGCAGTGGAGAAATCCGATATTCCGGATGAGACCATGGATGAGATCAAGATCGCACAGATGGGAAGCTCGGACGATCTTGTAGTCGGTGAGCAGGTGGTTGCCATTGGCAATGCACTGGGCTATGGACAGTCAGTTACCTCCGGATGGATAAGTGCCCTTAACAGAAGCATCGGTACAGAGGACGGAGAAGCCAGCGGACTGATCCAGACTGATGCAGCGATCAATCCCGGAAACAGTGGCGGTGCACTTCTGAACATGAACGGTGAAGTGATCGGTATCAATGCGGCCAAGTATGCAGACAGTCAGGTGGAAGGCATGGGATATGCCATTCCGATCTCCAAGGCAGAGCCGATCCTGGAAGAACTGATGAACCGCGAAACCAGAGATAAGGTGGAAGATTCTTCCAAGGTAGGATATATGGGAGTCAAGGCTGCCGATCTTACAACAGAAGCCATCCAGATGTATAATATGCCGGCAGGTGCTTTTATTACTGAGGTAACGGAAGGCGGCGCAGCAGATAATGCAGGGATCAAAAAAGGCGATATCATTGTGAAGCTGGATGGACAGAAGGTAAGCGGCAAGGATGACCTTGTTGATAAGCTGCAGTATTATGAGGCAGGAGAAACCATCGAAGTGGTGATCTCCAGAGCGAACAGCGGAGAGTACAAGGAACAGACGGTTGAAGTGACCCTCGGAAGCAAACCCTCTTCTGACAAATAAAAGAAAATACAGGATAACCATTTATAAACCGGGGAGCTGCATAAGAACATGCAGCTCCCCGGTTTATAAAAACTTAATTTGATACAGCCGGATTATGTGCTATAATATGCATAATAAAAACCAGAAAGGAAATGTTATGGCAGATCAGTTTGATAATAATAAAGACAATGACCAGGAGCAGAAATACGAGAAATTCTGTTTTTTATGTCGCAGACCGGAGAGTCAGGCAGGGAAGATGATCGACCTTCCTAATCATATACATATCTGTGCGGATTGCATGCAGAAAAGCTTTGATACTATGAACACCCAGATGAACAATGGAAATTATTCCGATCTTTTTAACATGCCGAATGTGAGCATGATCGATCTCAGCAGTTTCCAGAATCCCGGAAACCAGGCGAAGAAGATCAAGAAAAAATCAGAGACTCCGAAGCCGGTGATCGATCTCAAAGATATTCCTGCACCACATAAGATCAAAGCAACTCTGGATGAATATGTGATCGGACAGGAATATGCCAAGAAGGTAATGTCTGTAGGTGTATACAACCATTATAAAAGAGTTGCCACAGATACCATGGATGATATTGAGATCGAGAAATCCAATATGCTGATGATCGGACCTACAGGCTGCGGTAAGACTTATCTGGTGAAGATGCTTGCCAGACTTCTTCAGGTACCGCTTGCCATTGCAGATGCCACATCTCTTACAGAGGCTGGTTATATCGGTGATGATATCGAGAGCGTAGTATCCAAGCTCCTTGCGGCTGCAGATAATGATGTGGAGAAGGCAGAGCACGGGATCATTTTCATCGATGAGATCGATAAGATCGCAAAGAAGAAGAATACCAACCAGAGAGATGTCAGCGGAGAGGCTGTCCAGCAGGGACTTCTGAAACTTCTGGAGGGAAGTGAAGTGGAAGTTCCGGTGGGTGCTACCAGCAAGAATGCCATGGTACCTATGGTGACTGTAAATACAAGGAACATTCTGTTTATCTGTGGCGGTGCGTTCCCGGATCTTGAGAATATCATCAAAGAAAGACTGAATAAACAGGCGTCTATCGGATTTTATGCAGATCTGAAGGACAAATATGATGATGATCCGCATGTGCTGGAGAAAGTAACGGTAGATGATCTCCGTGCATTTGGAATGATTCCGGAATTTATCGGTCGTCTTCCGATCATCTTTACCCTGAACGGGCTGACGGAAGATATGCTTGTGAAGATCCTCAAGGAGCCGAAGAACGCCATTCTGAAACAGTACAAGAAGCTTTTGGCACTGGATGAAGTAAAACTGGAGTTTGAGGACGGTGCCTTACATGCCATTGCCCGTAAGGCATTGGAACGCCATACAGGAGCCAGAGCTCTCCGGGCTATCCTGGAGGAATATATGCTGGATATCATGTATGAGATCCCGAAGGACGACAATATCGGTGAGGTCGTGATCACAGAGGGATACATTCAGGGCAACGGAGGTCCGAAGATCCTTATGCGTGGACAGGAGATCCCGGCACTGGAAGGATAAGAAACAAGAAGATTCTTTAATATATAAAGGAGCGTGACAGATATGGCAAAAAGCAGTTTTTGGGATGATCTGGGAAACACACTGACAAGAAAGGCAAAGGGCTTAAGTTCCAGAGCAGAGAATCTCTATGAGATCCAGAAGATCCGTAACAAGCTCTCTGCACAGGAGCGTATGACCGAAAAGCTGATGATGGATATCGGAAAGATGATCTATACACGTTATGAGCAGGGAGAAGCCGTTGACGGTGAGACGGGAGCTATCTGCGAGGAAATCAGCCAGCACATGCTGGAGGCGGATCACTACAGAGATGCGATCGCTGCCAGTAAAGGGGAGAAGTTCTGCCCGGCCTGCCATAAGGCGGTGATGCGGGAGGCCAGCTTCTGTCCGTATTGCGGAGCGGCGTGTCCTACAGCGGAGCTGGAAGAGAAAGCTGCCGATGTGATCGAGCAGGCAGATGAGGAGCTTGAAGAGGCTGCTGAGGCAGAGGTGACAGAAGTACCGGAGACAGAAGCGGAAGAAAACGCAGAAGCTACAGAAGCGGCAGCAGATCCGGAAGAGACAGTAGAAGCGTCAGAAGTAGTAGAAACAGAAGAAGCTACAGAAGTGGCAGCAAAAACCGCAGAAGCGTCAGAAACAGAAACATCAGGATCAGATCCGGAATTGGAAGAGGAAAGAACGGAAGTGGGATCTGCAGAAACAGAGGAGCCTGCGGCTGATCCGGAAAATACAGAAACAATAGAAGAAAAAACAGAATAACCATAAGCATATAAGGCAGGCTTTCCCCAGTGGGAGCCTGCCTGAATATTATGCAGACCACAGAAATAAGGAGGGGGAATAATGTTGTGGAATTTACTGACGGCGGGAATCTTTGGTACAGACTATTATATAAAGAAAAAAATCAACACATCGGAAAAGAAAGATCTGAAGGAAAAGTGCCTGGGAGGCAGACTGATCGTAAGAAATTGCCATAATCATGGGATGATGCTTGGAATATTAAAAAACAAAGATAAAGAATTCCTGAGAGATCTTGCATCTATGGTGCTGGGCGGTGCAATCTGGGAGTATATACGTACTTTCGGAGAAAAAGGCACACGCATATCCAAGCTTGGGCTTTCCATGATCCTGGGCGGCGGTCTGAATAATTATACGGAACGTCGCAGAAAGGGATACGTCACGGATTATGTGAGCCTGAATGTGGAAAATCCGAAGCTTAAGAAGGTCGTATTTAATATTTCGGATCTTTTCATATTTACAGGTGCGCTTCTCTGGGGCGGGAGCGAGATCTTTTCTGAAAAAGAAAAATAAATAAAAAAACAGAAGTGCCGGTGTTGGGCGCTTCTGTTTTTTTGATTTTGGATAAAATAAAAAAGAATGCAGGAAATGGGACTTGAACCCACACGATCTTGCGACCACAGGCACCTGAAGCCTGCGCGTCTGCCAATTCCGCCATTCCTGCATTTTTTCAACCGGCTTGCTTCGCTTTGTTTGCTCCGCTCGTCGACTGCTCACTTATAATAACTCAGGAATGGGATAATGTCAATAGAAAAATTCAAAAAAATTAAAAAAATTCAAAAAAAATATTTTAAGTTAGTTTTATACATTTTTTTTGCATATGGTGTTGAAAAATGACGATTCCTGTGATACAATCTTGAAGATTTAGGATAAAATAAGAGAACAAAGAAAGGGAGATTGTATGAAAGCATTTCTGATATTGGAAGATGGCCATGTATTTACAGGAACTAGCATTGGTTCTGCAAGGGAAGTCATCAGTGAAATTGTCTTTAACACTTCCATGACCGGTTATCTGGAAGTAATGACAGATCCTTCTTACGCAGGACAGGCGGTGTGTATGACATATCCGCTGATCGGAAACTACGGAATCTGTTATGATGACCAGGAATCAAGGAAGCCGTGGATTGACGGATTTATTGTACGCGAATTATCACGAGTTCCCAGCAACTTCAGAAGCGTAGACACCATTCAGCATTTTCTGAGCAAAAACGACATTCCGGGAATCGCAGGAATTGATACCAGAGCACTGACTAAGATCCTTCGTGAGAAGGGAACCATGAACGGAATGATCACAGTTGATGAGAACTATGACCTGGATACAATCATCCCCAGATTAAAAGCATATACAACAGGAAAAGTGGTAGAGAAGGTTTCCTGCCGCGAAAAGGAAGTGCTTAAGGGGAACGGACCGAAGGTTGCTCTTCTTGATCTGGGCGCCAAGAAAAACATTGCACGCTCACTGAATGAGAGAGGATGCCAGGTTACTATTTACCCGGCTCTGACATCTGCAGAAGAGATCCTTGGAGACAATCCGGACGGCATCATGCTCAGCAACGGACCTGGAGATCCGAAGGAATGTACTTCTATTATTAAAGAGATCAAAAAACTTTATGACTCTGATGTACCGATCTTTGCCATCTGTCTTGGACATCAGCTTATGGCTCTTGCAACAGGCGGAGACACCCATAAGATGAAATACGGTCACAGAGGCGGAAATCATCCGGTTAAAGACCTTGAGACAGGAAGAGTATATATTTCCTCCCAGAACCATGGCTACGTTGTAGATGCAGAGGGACTTGAGGAGAAAAATATCGCACATCCTGCATTTGTAAACGTCAACGACGGAACAAACGAGGGTATGGCATATAACGGAAAGAACATCTTTACTGTACAGTTCCATCCGGAAGCATGCCCGGGACCACAGGATTCCAGTTACCTTTTTGACAGATTCATGAAGATGATGGGAGGAGAGAAATAATGCCAAGGAATAAGGACATAAAAAAAGTACTTGTAATCGGCTCAGGCCCGATCATAATCGGCCAGGCAGCAGAGTTTGACTATGCAGGAACCCAGGCATGCCGCTCCCTGAAGGAAGAGGGCATGGAGGTTGTACTTTTAAACTCCAATCCTGCTACCATCATGACAGATAAAGACATCGCAGACAGAGTTTACATCGAGCCTCTGACTGTTGAAGTCGTAGAGCAGCTGATCCTCAAAGAGAAACCGGACAGTGTACTTCCTACACTGGGCGGACAGGCAGGTCTGAACCTTGCCATGGAGCTTGAGGAAAAGGGCTTCCTGAAAGAGCACAATGTACGTCTCATCGGTACCACAGCAGCAACGATCCGTAAAGCTGAGGACCGTCAGGAATTTAAGGATACAATGGAAAAGATCGGCGAGCCGGTTGCAGCATCCAAGGTCGTAACAACTGTAGAAGACGGTGTTGCGTTTACTCAGACTATCGGTTATCCGGTTGTTCTCCGTCCTGCATATACACTTGGCGGAAGCGGCGGTGGTATCGCGCATAATGAGCCGGAGCTTCGTGAAATCCTTGAGAATGGTCTCCGTCTTTCCCGTGTAGGCGAGGTTCTTGTAGAGAGATGTATCGCCGGATGGAAAGAAATCGAGTACGAGGTAATGCGAGACAGCGCAGGAAACTGCATCACAGTCTGCAACATGGAGAACATTGACCCGGTTGGTGTCCATACCGGTGACTCCATCGTAGTTGCTCCTTCCCAGACCTTAGGAGATAAAGAATACCAGATGCTCCGTACATCTGCTCTTAACATTATTACAGAGCTTGGCATCACAGGTGGATGTAACGTACAGTACGCTCTTCATCCGGAGAGCTTTGAGTACTGCGTTATCGAGGTTAACCCTCGTGTAAGCCGTTCTTCCGCACTTGCAAGTAAGGCTACCGGTTATCCGATCGCCAAGGTTGCAGCCAAGATCGCACTGGGTTACACACTGGATGAGATCCCGAACGCCATCACAGGCAAAACATATGCAAGCTTCGAGCCGATGCTGGATTACTGTGTTGTTAAGATCCCGCGTCTGCCATTTGATAAATTCATCACAGCAAAACGTACACTGACTACACAGATGAAGGCTACCGGTGAGGTTATGAGTATCTGCCATAACTTTGAGGGTGCTTTAATGAAGGCTATCCGTTCCCTGGAGCAGCATGTAGACAGTCTGATGTCCTATGATTTCTCACATCTTTCTGATGAAGAACTGATGGACGAGCTGAACATTGTGGATGACCGCCGTATCTGGAAGATCGCAGAAGCCCTGAGACGAAATGTTTCCCAGGAGAAGCTTCATGATATCACAAAGATCGACATCTGGTTCATCGATAAGCTGGCTATCCTTGTTGAGATGGAGCAGGCTCTGAAAACTCAGAAGCTGGACAAAGACCTTCTTCTGGAAGCAAAACGTCTGGAGTTCCCGGACTACATCATCGCAGACCTGACAGGAAAGACAGAAGCTGAGATCAAAGACCTGCGTAAAGAGTACGGCATCCGTGCAGCATACAAGATGGTTGATACCTGTGCAGCAGAGTTTGCGGCAGCGACACCATATTACTATTCTGTATACGGCGATGAGCAGACAGAGAATGAAGCTGTAGAAACAAAAGATAAGAAAAAGATCCTGGTACTTGGTTCCGGCCCGATCCGTATCGGTCAGGGTATCGAGTTCGACTTCTGCTCTGTACACTGTACATGGGCATTTGCGAAAGAAGGATATGAGACGATCATCATCAACAATAACCCGGAGACAGTAAGTACAGACTTCGATATTGCAGATAAGCTGTATTTTGAGCCACTGACACCGGAAGATGTTGAGAATGTAGTAAATATTGAGAAACCGGATGGAGCTGTTGTTCAGTTCGGTGGACAGACAGCCATCAAACTGACCGAAGCACTGATCAAGATGGGCGTTAAGATCCTTGGAACATCTGCTGAGAACGTAGATGCAGCAGAGGACAGAGAGCTCTTTGATGCCATTCTTGAGAAATGCCAGATCCCGAGACCGAAGGGACACACTGTATTCACAGCAGAAGAGGCGAAAAAAGCTGCCAACGAGCTGGGATATCCGGTACTTGTCCGCCCGTCCTACGTACTTGGAGGACAGGGAATGCGTATCGCTGTCAGCGATGAGGATGTGGAAGAGTACATCGGAATCATCAACCAGATCGCACAGGAGCATCCGATCCTTGTTGATAAGTACCTGATGGGTAAAGAAATCGAGGTCGATGCAGTATGCGACGGTGAGGACATCCTGATCCCTGGAATCATGGAGCACATCGAGCGTGCAGGTATCCACTCCGGAGACAGTATTTCTGTATATCCGGCACAGACCATCAGCCAGAAAGCAAAAGATACCATCGCCGAATACACACGTCGTCTTGCACAGGCACTTCATGTAATCGGTATGATCAATATCCAGTTCATCGTTGTAGGCGAGGATGTATATGTCATCGAGGTTAACCCGCGTTCCAGCCGTACAGTACCGTACATCAGCAAGGTAACAGGAATCCCGATCGTTCCGCTTGCAACAAGAGTTATCCTTGGACATAAGATCAAAGAGCTTGGTTACACACCGGGACTTCAGAAAGAAGCAGAGTACTTCGCAATCAAGATGCCGGTATTCTCCTTCGAGAAGATCAGAGGCGCAGATATCAGCCTTGGACCGGAGATGAAATCCACAGGTGAGTGCCTTGGTATTGCTAAGACCTTCAACGAGGCTCTTTACAAAGCATTCATCGGGGCAGGAATCCGTCTTCCGAAACACAAACAGATGATCATCACTGTTAAGGATGAGGATAAAGAGGATATCATCCCGATCGCAAAACGCTTCGAGGCTCAGGGATACCGTATCTTCGCAACAAGAGGTACAGCAAATGTCCTGACTGAGAACGGAATCAAGGTAACACGCACCAATAAACTGGAGCAGCCGTCTCCGAACCTGATGGACCTGATCCTTGGCCACAAGATCGATGTTGTCATCGATACACCGCCACAGGGTGTTGAGCATCAGAAAGATGGTTTCGTGATCCGTCGTAATGCCATCGAGACAGGTGTCAATGTGCTTACAAGCCTTGATACTGCAGAGGCTCTGGTCACAAGTCTTGAGAATACAGACCTGAACCACCTGACTCTGGTAGATATCGCCACCATCGACAATCGATAATAAATTGTAAATTCTGTGAAATAAAAAATTAAAAGTTTACGAATTGTCAAATATGTAATATACTGATAAGGACGGGGCCGTCGTTCACATACCGGCCCTGTCCTTATCTTGCTTTTAGAAAGGAGTTAACATGATTTTTATAGAATTACTGAAGGTTATCCTTCTCGGTATTGTGGAGGGAATCACCGAGTGGCTTCCGATCAGCAGTACCGGACATATGATCCTTGTGGATGAGTTTATCAAGCTGAATGTATCCGAGGCATTTATGGAATTTTTCCTGGTGGTGATCCAGCTTGGCGCGATCCTGGCAGTTGTTGTACTGTACTGGAACAAGCTGTGGCCTTTTTACATAAGAAAAATCCCGAAGAAAACACAGATGGCACTGCGTAAACAGCCGGCAGTACCCAGAACTGTCCTTACTTTTGTAGAAAAATACTGTGATAAGGATAAGTGGATCCTCTGGTTTAAGATCCTGGTAGCATGTCTGCCGACGATCATCATCGCTCTTCCTTTTAATGACATTATTGAAAAGAAATTTTACAACTATGTGGTCGTTGCCATCATGCTGATCGTTTATGGTGTGCTTTTTATCGTTATCGAGAACTACAACAAACGCCGCAGACCAACCTGCACCAGACTGGATGAGCTTTCCTTTAAGACAGCGCTGATCATCGGCTGCTTCCAGGTGCTTTCCGTGATTCCGGGAACATCCCGTTCCGGATCTACCATTATCGGAGGAATCCTTGCAGGAACATCCCGTACAGTTGCAGCAGAATTTACCTTTTTCCTGGCAATTCCGGTTATGTTCGGAGCAAGTCTTCTGAAACTGGTCAAATTCGGTTTTGCCTTCAGCTCCACAGAGCTGATCATCCTGATCGTAGGTGTTGTGGTATCCTTTGTGGTATCTGTTCTTGCCATCAAATTCCTGATGGGATATATCAAGAAACACGATTTTAAAGTATTCGGCTGGTACAGGATCATTCTTGGTATCCTGGTGCTCGGATACTTCGTTGGAAAAACATTTTTAGCATAAAACTGCAATCTGGAGGTAATCATTATGAAATATAAGAAGCTTTTGATCGTACTGACAGCAGTGACGGCGCTTGGTATTGCCGGCTGTGGAAAATCATCAAAGGAAACAGCAGAGGTGACACCAACACCGGTTCCTACAGCCGCACCTACGGCTGCACCGGCTACATCCACACCGCTTCCCACATCTACACCTGCACCGAAGCTGATCGGTGTAAAGACCAGTACTGCAAAATTTGTTTATCTTACCAACAGCACGAAGGGAGAGATCCGTGAGATCTATCTCCGCGCGGCAGGAGGGGAAGAATGGGGCAAAAGTCTTGTTCCTGCAGAAGCTACCATCAAAGATGCGGAGCAGGTGCAGATGTATTACACCCCGGATTCTGCAAGAGATGCCATCTATGATATGAAGATCGTAGACGGAGACGGAAATGCCTATGAGATCTACAGTGTACAGCTGAGCGATATGGAAAAGGCAAAACTGATGATCGATAACGGAGAAGCATACCTGACCTATACAAGCCTCAGTGACAAGAGTGAGAAGAGCACTATTGGCAATGTGGAAACGGATAACAGTGAGGCGGACAGCAGTGATTCCGCAGACAGCACAGATGCTTCAGATCTGACAGACAGTTCTTCCGGTATCACGGATACTTCTTCTGACAGCAGCGATGGAAGCTATGACAACAGTGATGATGGAAGCTATGATAACAGTGATGACGGAAGCTATGACAGCAGTAATGACGGAAGCTACGACGGCAGCGATGACGGAAGCTACGACAACAGCAGTGATGATGGAAACTATGACAGCAGTGATGATAGCGGCGACTATGTAGATGACAGCAGCAACAGCGGAAGCGGTGACGATTCTCTTGACAACAGTACAGATACAGATGACAGCGGAGACGGAGAGATTGTCTGGGATGATAACGGAGACTGGTCAGAGGAATAAACCGGGATCCTGTAAACAGAGGGAAACATGGAACAGACATTTCTTGAAAAACTGAAACGAGTAAAACCTGGGGATCTGCTTCACATCATCAAGTTTATCCTGGCATTTCCCATTGCGATGGTCTACAGACTTTTTCGCAGGGATCTCTGGCTTCTCTGTGATACAGAGAATGAATGCCGGGATAACGGATTCTGGCTGTACAAATATCTGAGAGAAAATACCAGTGAGGATGCAGTGTACGCCATCAATAGAAAATCTCCGGATTATGCCCGGGTAAAAGATCTGGGACCTGTGATCCAGTATGGAAGCTTCCGCCACTGGATCTACTATCTGGCTGCATCAAAAAATATCAGCTCCCAGAAAATGGGAAAACCAAACGCAGCCATCTGCTATGTGCTGGAGGTTTACGGAATCCTACGGAACAAGCGGGCGTTCCTGCAGCATGGGATCATTACGGCAGATCTTAGTTTTCTGTATTATCCCCATACAAAAATGAGCCTTTTTGTTACCAGTACCTATGATGAGTGGAAATATGTCAATGACCGGTACGGATATCCGGAAGGCTATGTGCAGGAGCTGGGACTGTGTCGTTTTGACCAGCTTCATGATATGAAGGTAAAAAAGAACCAGATCCTGATCATGCCGACCTGGCGTATGTATATCCGCAATGAGATCTCAGCCTCTGATCACGAGCTGGAAGCACAGAAATTCATGGAAACCGATTATTACCGTTACTGGGATGCACTTCTCAAGGATGAGAGACTGATTCGCTACATTAAGGAGAACGATCTTCAGATCATCTTTTATCCGCACAGGGAAATGCATCGGTTCCTGAAATATTTTCATGTGGATCATCCGAAGATCACAGTGGCGTCCTGGCCTGAGTACGATGTGCAGACACTCCTTAAAGAGTCCGCAGTGCTGGTGACTGATTTTTCCAGTGTGGCCATGGACTTTGCCTACATGAAAAAGCCACTGGTCTACTACCAGTTTGACAATGAAAAATTCCGGCAAAGTCATCATCAGATCGGGTATTTTGATTTCCGGAAAGATGGCTTCGGTCCGGTATGTGTAACGGAACAGGAAGTAACGGACTGGCTGATCCGCCTGCATAAGCAGGGATTTGCCAATGAAGAGATCTATCTGGAAAGACACGGAAAATATTTTGATCTGTGGGATACAAAGAACTGTGAAAGAAATTACAAAGCGATCAAAGAAATGTAACAGGTGGTGAAAAATTGCAGCAGTTAATGGAAGCTCCGGCGGAGATCAAGGTAAAAACTAGGAAATTTTCGCTGACAAAAGGAACCATAAAGATCAGTTTTGAGCTGGAAGGATCCAGAGGAAGGATTCGTTCCCTGAAGCTGAAGCAGCGAAATGCAGTGTTGGATACAAGCTTTCCTTTTGAAATGCAGACAGCAAAAAAAGGAAATACGATCGTGTATCATGCACAGATCAATGTAGATCAGTATCCGATGGAAACCGCATTCTGGGATGTGGTGGCATCTGTGGATAAAGAAGGAAAAGGAAATTATGAGGATGCGATCCTGGGAGGCTTAAGTTCAAAACTTAAACTTAAGCTGATCCTTTTTCCAAGATGGACCAGAACCGGGGATGGGCATATGGTTTATCCCTTTGTCAACGGAGCAAGGCAGTTTACCATTCAATACCGGAAATATGATCCGAAATATGACAGCTATGCATTTATAGCAAAAGAATTTCTTGCATTATTCTGCTATTTTATCCTGAAACCTTACTGGGATCATAAGAAATTATGGCTGATCTGCGAGAAATACTGTACAATGGCACAGGACAACGGCCTCTATTTTTTCCGGTACTGTATGGAGCATGCATCGGAGAAGGACAGAAGTCGGATTTTTTATGTAATAGATAAAAAATGTCCGGATTATCAGGCTGTAAAAGAGTATGATGCCAATGTGATCCAGTTCATGTCATTTAAGTACATGATCTATCTCAGCGCTGCACGGTATCTGATATCTACCGATGCAATCCGGCATTTTTATATCTGGGATTCGCCCAACAGCATCTACAAGGTTCTGTATCAGGCACGGAAGAACATTGTATTTCTCCAGCATGGAGTGATGGGCTTCAAGCAATGCCACAGGACCTTTCATAAAGGCGGAGGCAATCAGATGGCACTGTTTGTGGTGTCTTCGGGTTATGAACAGAAGATCATCCATGATTATTTCGGATACGATAATGAAGAGATCATCATCACTGGTTTGGCCAGATGGGATGTGCTGGAGGACAAGTCGGATCCGGCTCATAAAGAGATCCTGCTGATGCCTACATGGAGAAGCTGGCTGGAGGATATCAGCGAGGAGCAGTTCAAAAAAAGTGAATACTATCAGCGTTATAAAGCATTTCTGCAGGATGAGAGGCTTAAGACTCTTCTGGAAAAGGAAAATATCACGCTGAATTTTTATATCCATCCGAAATTCCGGGAACATATCCGGAGCTTTCAGGTGGAAGACAGGCATATCCGTCTGATCCCATTTGGGACTATGCCGCTGAATCAGCTTCTGATGAGCTGTCATATGCTGATCACCGATTATTCTTCTGTTTCCTGGGATGTCTACTATCAGGAAAAACCGGTGGTATTTTATCCCTTTGATCTGGAAACCTATGAGAAAGTCCAGGGAAGCTATATGGACTACAAAAAAGATGTTTTCGGAGATCTGGCATGGGATCAGAACCAGCTGGTAGACCTTATCGGAGAATATGCGAGGAACGGATTCCGTGAAAAACCGGAATTTTCAGGAAGAAGAGATGAGCTTCTTCCCTACAGGGACAATGACAACAGCAAACGAATTTATGAATATATAGCCAATGCTCAAATACCGGACAAACTGAAAAGAAGGCTGAAAGAGAAAAAATTTTAATGTAAGGATACAAAAGGAGCAATATGAACAGGGAGTATGAATTTTCAGTAGTTGTTTTTGCAAAAGATACCGCAAAGCTTTACAGAACCTTTAAAAATGTACGTGAGGTCACACCGGAAGGAACGGTACAGATCCTTGCAGTATGCATTGCAGGAGATATGGATATTCCTGATGAACGGGACATGCGGGAGCTGGAGGAAGCCGGAGAAAAGGAGAAAGAGCTCAAGGACGAAGAGCTGGATAAGATCTACGGAGAGTTCAATCCGGAGGATCCTCGTTTCCGGGAGATGCTGGATGACCGGGATCTTTTATATATTGACGGACTGGAATGCGGGGATCTTGTGGCGGAGCTGAAGGATAAGATAGCCGGAAGCTATGTTGTTTTTGCAAAAGCCGGAATCCGTTTTTCCCCAAAATCCAGTGCAGAGATCAGACGCTGCTTTGAGGAAGAAAACAGAGATGTTGTCCTAACAAAGATCCGTGGAAAAGGAAATATCTATGTGCGGGAGCATAATAATTACTGTAACCGTTTCACCGAAAAAACAACGCTGGATAACAATGTATATCTTCTGCATCAGCTGTATACCGCTTACACATTTGCCGCAGATCAGGTGAAATGGGTATCCGAGATCCGTCCGGAGATCTGGTATCTGGATGTGATGACCATGGTATATCAGTCCGTTGTAAGCTGCCGGAGTCTGGGAGTGGCTTCAGGGGAAGATATCTATGTGCAGATCCTTGCGGACCATCTCATGGTGGATGATTGGAAGAATATGCTGCAGGATCCGGACCAGCTGGAGGTATTTTATCAGGAATTTTTCCGAAAGATCGCAGACTGCAGAATAAAAGAAAATCCTGTTCATGAAAAAAATGCAGATTATGTGCTGCTGTATTACAGCGCAAAAATAGCTGATATCATATTTGATAACGAGAAGCTTGATGAAGAGAAAAAGTGCAGATATGAGGAAGGTATCGAAAGCTTCCTGAAGCAGATGGAGTTTCCGGAGATCGTGATGTCCAATCAGCATATCAGCAGGGCAAACAAAGTATATCTTCTCCGGAAATATTATCCGGATATATGCAAAAAATTTCCGGATCAGGCAGACACGATCCTGAATCCCATATATGACAATCTCCGTGTCAAGATATTCCAGCCGGAAAAAGACCAGCTTCACTGTGAATTTTCCATTGTGGAGCCTGTGAGCAGGACAAACCGTGCATATATGATGACTGGTGGCAACACCTATGAAGCCAGATGGAAATATACACTGGAAAGAACCGGCTGGTGCAGAGAAGAAAGTGCCGTTGAGAAGCTGTATATCGTGGACATTCCGCTTTCCGAGATCCGGGAGTTTATCAGCTGGGGCACAGGCACAGATGGACATATAAATAAAATGTACAATATTTCCTACGGAAAATATGTGCCATTTACAAAGAAGCTGCCGCTTTTCCTGCATATAGAGGATAAGCTTCTGTATCTTAACGAAAAAGTCCGGATGATCCGTGGAGAGGATCAGGAAGATGCAAAGGTTCTGGGCCATCAGTATGAAGTAACGGTAGAGCCATACAGTCAGAGTAGGGAGAAACAGCTGAAGAAAAAACGCACCAAAGCAATATTTTCTCAGGGAAAGGCCGGAAAAAAGGCAGTTCTCGTACGTAAGCTCTACGAGATGCAGAAGGCAAAGCAGAAAAAGCAGATCTGGCTGATCTCCGATCGTACAACACGCGGAGATGACAACGGCGAAGTGATGTTCCGCTATCTCTGCGCCAATCCGGACCCTACGGTGGAGCCGTACTTTGTAGTCAACAAGGATACACAGGATTATGTGGAAATGAAGAAGCTTGGAAAGGTTGTGGAGCCTTTCTCCTGGAAGCATAAGCTTCTGTTCCTGCTGAATGAATTTTCACTGTCCTCCCAGGCTAACAAACCGGTGATCAATCCTTTTGGAAAGCTGGAGTATCTGTACCGCGATATCATCTATGACAAAAAGCTGGTATTTTTACAGCATGGTGTGACCAAAGACAACCAGTCCAAGTGGCTGAACAAATACAACCGTAATCTTTTCGGATTTATCGTCAGCACAAAGCCGGAATATGATTCTGCCTTTACCTATGACTATTTTTATCCGGAAAAAAATATCTGGCTTACGGGAATGCCGCGTTATGACCGTCTGGTCCATGATGAGCGTAAGTATGTGACGGTGATGCCTACCTGGCGCAAAAGCCTTTCCTCAGGAACCGATGCCAGAGGGGTATGGCAGCTTGGAAAAGAATTTCAGGAAAGCGAATATTTCCATTTTTATGATGATCTTCTCAACAGCGAAAGACTTCTGGGAGCGGCAGAGAAGTACGGATATACCATCTGCTTCATGCCTCACCCAAATACCATTGACGGTCTGCATATGTTCCGTCATGATCCACGGGTAAAATTTATGGATTCGTCTTATTCCTACAAGGACATTTTTGCCCAGACAGATCTGATGATCACGGACTATTCTTCGGTTGCCTTTGATTTTGCATATTTGAGAAAACCCATCGTATACTCCCAGTTTGACAGAGACAGCTTTTTCAGTGGCGCGCATTCCTACACAGAGGGATACTTTGACTATGAGAGAGATGGCTTCGGAGAGGTGGAGCATACACTGGACGGAACTGTGGACCGGATCATCGAATATATGGCAGACGGCTGTCAGATGAAAGAGGAATATCGGAAACGAATGGATGAGACCTTTGCATTTAATGACCGTAACTGTTCCAAACGAGTTTATGAGAGGATCATCGAGAATCGGTAATATGGAGGTTGGATTTTGGAAGGAAAGCAGGCAATAAAGTTTGATAAATATAATTCTCAGGCGATGAAGGGCATTGCCATTGTTATAATGCTGTTCCATCATATGTATCTGAGTCAAGACAGATTTGAGGGGCTGAATGTTGTTTTCACTCCGTTTTCAGCAGATCGGATCATGTATCTGTGCAGAACATTTAAGATCTGTGTACCGATCTATGCATTTATTTCCGGATACGGACTGTATCTCAGTTACAGAAAAAATAATTCTACACCTGGCAAGTGGACAGCCAAAAGACTGATAAAAACAATGGGAGGGTTCTGGATTATATGGGGGCTTTCTGTTGTGAGCTCACAGCTTTATAACGGCTATGCCGTGGCCAGATATTTCGGAAACGGGAATATTGCCAAAGGTGTTAGCGCAATGGTGCTGGATTTTTTTGGTCTGGCGAAACTTTTCGGAACTTCGACTCTGAACGGAACCTGGTGGTATATGAGTGCGGCGATCATTTTTATCATCTGTGTGCCACTGTTTATGATAAAGGAAGAATATCTGGTATTTATTCTTGTGGCTGTTGCGGCATTTCCACGGATAATTTCCCTGGAGGTTATGGGAATTACGGGTATTTATGCATTTTTACCGGTATTTCTCATGGGAATGTGTGTAGCCAAGTATGATCTGTTTAACCGATGGTTTAAGATATGGAATGCTGGAATGAAGCATGTTTTCAAATTTCTTCTGGAGCTTCTTGCGGTGTTTATTTTGTATAAAGCGTACAGAACTTTGCCGCTGACGGTATACAGTGAGATCCACTGGGGTGTGTATCCAATTGTATTTATGGCATTTTGCTGCGAATTTATTAATGTCATTCCGGGAGTGCGACAGATTTTATTGTTCCTCGGAAAACATTCCATGAATATATTTCTGATACATACATTTATAAGAAAATATTCTTTTGTGTATGTGAGTGGATATTTTCTGACCAATACACTGACGCTTCTGCTGGCTTCACTGGCAGTGTCCATAGCGCTGGAATGGCTGAAAAAGGTAACCGGCTACAACCGCCTGATCCAGAACATCTGCATGAAAATAGGATAATAAAGATAAAGGAGAAAGACCTGTCATTGTCTGTGGCAGGTCTTGTTAAAGTATGAAAGCAAAAAAAACAGTTTGTATATATTGGTTGATATTAATAGTGGTTTTTGGAGGAATTATTGGTATCAGAAGTACAGAGATAAAGGTCGAGGCTGCTGAAAGAACGGTACGATTTTGGGATAACAGTGGAAATTATCTTCAGAAATCTGGCGGGAACTGGTATTTGAAAGATTCTAAGAAGCGAAAACTTACCGGATTACGTTATTTGTCAATTCCAAAGACAGAGTTTTTAAAAACAGGATTTTATATGTTTGATAAAAACGGAAAACTTTTGAGAAAACAATCCGTGTATTATTTTGATAAAAAGACAGTTTCTGGTGTCCGCTTTGATAAATACCACATCACAGACTCCAATGGAAGAATTTCAAAGGGAGAGCGTGGCTTTGTAAACGTAGCTGAACAGAAGGTACGGGGCAAAAAAATTATCGCAGGCATTTATTATGTGGAAGCGTACGGAAAACTGGCTGATCGTGGAACAGTACGCTATATAAGACAGAGAAGATTCGGTGGGCGTAATTTTAAAAGTGGTTATTATTATTTCTATGGAACCGGAAGAATCTGCATGCGTCCGTCTTTTCATAAAGTGAACAAAACAGTTCAGGGAAAAAAGTTTAACGGAATCTATTATTTTGGCAATGATAATGGGAGAATGGTACAGAAGGCAGGGTGGGTAACCTGTGAGGGCCAGCAATATTATGTAGACCAAAATGGAAAAATGCTGGTGAACCGGTGGAAAGATGGTTATTACCTGAAATCGAACGGAACCATTGCGAAAAATATGAAAACACCGGATGGTCAGTATGTGGACTGGCAGGGAAGAAAAAGTACAAGATCAGAGTATGCTCTAAGTGCATTTAAATCGGAATTGGAGAGCTTTGTTTCTGCCTACGGTGGAAACTGGTCTGTTTATATAAAAGATCTGAAAACAGGAAATGTTGTAAACATAAATGATCGGGAAATGTATCCGGCAAGTACGATCAAGGCATTTGTGATGGCGTCGGTCTATGATCAGATCCGTCAGGGAAAAATGCAATACAGCTCCGGTGTGTACAGCTTGCTGTGGGATATGATCACTGTCAGTGATAATGAATGTTATAATGAACTGGTAAGGCGTCAGGGAGGCGGAAGCTTTGTAGGAGGAACGGCTGTAGTGAACCAGTATCTTCGAAAGAACGGTTACAAAAATACCGGTTGTCACAGTTCCCTGCATCCATCTTCTTCTGCCTGGAGCAGTGATGGCTGGCGTAACACGGCATCTGCAAAAGATTGTGGGAGACTCTTAGAAAAAATCTATCGAGGTCAGTGTGTTTCTCAACAGTATTCCAGAGAAATGCTAAATCTTTTACTGCATCAGACGAAACGATACAAAATTCCATCAGGTCTTCCGACAGGTATAGTATGCGCGAACAAAACTGGTGAGACAAGCTCAGTTCAGCATGATATGGCAATCGTCTATGGAAAGAAAACAAATTATGTATTATGTATATTTTCAGAAGGCGCTTCCGAAGATCATTTACTGTACGGAATCCGTTCGATTTCTTCAAGAGTATATCAATATTTGAATAAATAAAGATCAGTCAGCAGTCATAGGATCAAGAAACTTCCTTAATTGGGCAAAAATAAGGAGTGATCATTGACGTGCTGGCTGATTTTGTATTATCAAAGAAATGGTTGTGGAAGAATTTTTTACATAAGCGTTTTTCTTAGCCCTAAATATGCCGGATATTTCCGGTGTCAGTAGTATCGTATCCGGTTTGAAGAGCTAAAAACCGGCGGAAAGGTTCGGATGCAATGGTTTCCGCTACGGCCTGAAAGCCGGGGGTGCTCAGATTTTTGGTCTGCATAACCAGGAAGAGTGATTCCTGGCAAACAGGAAGAAAATCCAGCTCCGGAAAGCTTCTCGCTACACAGGCCTCGCCAAGAGCTATGTCTGCCTGTCCGCCAGCCACTGCAGCAGCCGTGGAGTGATCGGTAACAAGCTCATTTCGATATCCGGATATGGAATCCGGTGAAATTTCGGAAGACAGAAGTGTACGGTCAAGAAGGATACGACGGCTGCTTCCTTTTTCGCGGTTCACAAAAATAATATCTGCCCGTGTAAGATCAGAAAATCCCCGGATATTCTTGGGATTTTCTTTTTTTACATAGAAGCCGACAGGATATTGACACAGAGAGATCACAGTCAGTGGGATACCGGGTATAAGGCTATGGATATCTTCCGGTGAGGCGGATGCACAGGCAATGTGGACTTTTTCAAAATAGAGAGAATACAGTCCGTTGTAGGTGTTCATGTGAGACTGCAGAACCGGCAGATTGTCCGGGTGTGTGGGAAGCTGATTCAGGAGAAGATCCAGAGCCGGAGAACACTGTCCGCTGATGATCAGTCCACTGGAATGCAGAAGATAATCCCTTTTCAAAAGAGAGCTCTCCGGCTGGTGATCATAAGACTGAGCAGAAGACGCAGAACATTCCGAACCCTTAAGATACTGAGACAGCTGTTCCTCGCTGACCCGCAGCTGTTTGCCGACTTTGGAGGAGGAAAGCTCTCCGCGTTTGATCAGGTCATATACTGTGGATTTTTTGATCTTTAGTTTATCTGCAACTTCCTGTGCTGTGTAGACTTTATTCATCGATACCTACCATAACATTGGTTGCCTTAATCACTGCGTAAGCATCAGAGCCTACTTTCAGTCCAAGTTCTTCCACCGCCGCACAGGAGATGGTAGCAGTGATGATATTTCCACCACCGATATCGATGGAAACGATGGAATTTACAGCTCCCTGGTTGATGTTGATGATTTTTCCTTTTAACTGATTACGTGCACTGAGTTTCATAAGTAATTCTCCTTTTCTTGAATATTGAATGAACCGGATCAGGCAAGTTCTCTGCTTACGTTGTGCAGAGCAATGAACCTTGTGTGGGATTTGTCTGTATCAGGAGTGCTGTAAGCCACTCATGATAAGATAAGAAACGAAGCGGATCGTGAACATCCGCCTGGCTTGTCAACTATGTATTTATGATAGCACTTGTAGAGAAAAACAGCAATGCCTTATAGCTTGACAAGAAACTTTCCTTTCGGTAAAATTAAACAAAACCATTCAAAACTAAACAAAACTGAACGAAACGGAAAAGGAGAGAAACAAAAGATGAAGAAAAAAATCTTAGCAGCCCTTACCGCGGGAATTTTAACAACAGGCCTTATGACCGGAACTGTTTTTGCGGCGGACACAGAAGTGAAAGGTGATGAGAACCTGAAGGGAGAGGTTTATGCATTTATTGCTGCCAGCCTCAGCAATTCCATGGAGGAGATCCAGAAGGATTTCAATGAGCTTTATCCGAATGTAACGATCTATTACAGTGCAGACAGTTCAGGTACACTGCAGACACAGATCGAGGAAGGTGCACGCTGTGATCTTTTTTTTTCAGCAGCAGATAAACAGATGGATGCCCTCACAGAGGAAAAACTGACAAAGGAAGACACCGTTAAGGATCTTCTTGAGAACAAAGTCGTTCTGATCAGACCAAAGGACGGAGAGACAAAGGTAACAGGATTCGAGAATATCACAGACGCTGAGAATATGGCGCTTGCAGGAGAGGATGTTCCGGTGGGACAGTACGCCCGTGAGATCTTTAACAATCTTGGAATCATGGACGATGTAAACAAAATGGAGATCAACGAGTGCAAGAATGTAACGGATGTACTTGCAGCAGTCAGTGAAGGAAGTAATGAGGTTGGTGTTGTATATGCGACAGATGCTGCATCTGTTACTGATAAAGTAGATATCATCGCAGAGGCGCCGACAGACAGCCTTAAGACGCCGGTTCTTTATCCTGTGGGACTTATCGAGGACAAGGAAGCATCGGAAGACGATACCAGGGCAGCAGAGGCTTTTCTTGATTATGTGGAGTCTGACGCAGCAATCAAGGTATTTGAGGACTATGGATTTACAGCATATGAGGCTGAGGATTCCGAGGATGCCACAGAAGCTTCTGCAGACAACACGGAGGCTGAGGACAGCACATCCAAATGAGTATGATGTAGAAAACCGGCAGGCAGTAAATACTGAAACACAGTAAATGCCGGCACAGGAATGAAATATGACAGAACTTTTGAGAGAAATAAACTGGAGTCCTCTGTGGATTTCCTTAAAAACAGGTCTGGCAGCCACAGTGATCGCTTTTTTTCTGGGAATATTTTGCGCCCGAAAGATCATGAAGCTGAAGCCGGGAGCCAGAGCAGTACTGGATGGGATCCTTACTCTTCCGCTGGTACTTCCTCCTACAGTGGCTGGATTTTTTCTGCTACTGATCTTCAGTCTGAAAAGGCCCTTCGGAAGCTTTCTTCTGGATAATTTTGATATTAAGATCGTGCAGACCTGGAAGGGCTGTGTGATCGCAGCGGCAGTGATCGCATTTCCGCTGATGTACCGCAATGCACGGGCTGCTTTTGAACAGGTGGATATAAATCTTATCCATGCAGGCCAGACTCTGGGGATGAGCGACAGCCGGATCTTCTGGCGGGTAGTCATGCCTGCGGCAGGACCGGGGATCGCATCCGGAACAGTGCTGGCATTTGCACGTGCAATCGGAGAATATGGCGCAACCTCCATGCTTGCCGGAAATATCCTTGGAAAAACCAGAACAGTTTCTGTTGCCATTGCATCAGAGACAGCAGCCGGAAATTACGGAACTGCAGGATTCTGGGTCGTTGTGATCGTGCTGATCTCCTTTGTGATCGTAGCGCTGATCAATATCGTATCCGGAAGAGGAATGAAAACAAGAAGGTGGATCTGATGGCAGTCAAAGTAAATATCGAAAAAAACTTCCGTGATTTTTCCCTGAAGGTAGATTTTGAAGGCAGTTCGGCAGCCATTGGGCTTCTTGGTGCTTCCGGCAGCGGAAAAAGCATGACCTTACGCTGTATTGCAGGAATCGAAACACCGGATAAGGGAAGGATCGTCATCAATGGAAAAACAGTGTTTGATTCTGAAAAAGGGATCAATTTGAAACCGCAGAAGCGTCGGATCGGATATCTGTTTCAGAATTATGCGCTGTTCCCAACCATGACAGTGGAACAGAACATCCGCTGCGGTTATCGTGGGGAAAAATCCTCCGCCAGAGAAAAAGTGGCAGATCTGATCCGGCGATATCATCTGGAGGGGCTGGAGAAGCGCCTGCCCTCACAGCTTTCCGGCGGACAGCAGCAGAGAGTGGCACTGGCCAGAATGATGATCGGAGAGCCGGAAGCTATTCTTCTGGATGAGCCGTTTTCCGCACTGGACGGTTACTTGAAGGATGTGCTCCAGCGGGAGATGCAGGATTTCCTCAAGGACTATCCGGGAGATATGATCCTTGTGACACACAGCAGAGATGAGGCCTATAAATTCTGCAGGGAGCTTTCCATTGTACATGAAGGCAGGATCCTTGTGACCGGGGAGACAAAGCAGCTGTTTGAGAGACCGGGACTTCTGGAGGCAGCAAAGCTTACCGGCTGTAAGAATTTTTCCAGAGCGGAGAGGCTGGGACCTCACGAAATCTATGCGGCGGACTGGAAAATGAAGCTCCATACCGAAGAAAACGTAGATATGGATATTACCCATGTAGGGATCCGCGGCCACTGGATCCGCCCGGAATCAAAGCCGGGTGAGAACTGTATGGCAGTACGGGTAGACCAATACATAGAAACTACATTTGAACATCAGTATATGATCCGAAACAAAGCGGAAGAGAATGCTGCCGGATTATGGTGGATGCGTCCCAAAAACAGCTTTACGGAGGATCCGGATAAAGATCTTCCGGAATATCTGTATCTTCCACCGGAGCATCTGATGCTGCTGAAATAAAGAACCCCCGGAAACAGACATTATCTGCTGTTTCCGGGGATTTTTTGTGTTCCTGCATTTTTGATGGATTTTTACGAGCAGAATCTATTTTCCATGATTTCCGGAATAGGTGATGTAATCGGACACCATCATGGCAAGCTTGAAGGCCAGTGCATCCTCAAAGGTACGGATATCCAGGCCAAATCGCTTCTGCAGCTTTTCAAAACGGTACACCAGAGTATTCCGGTGCACATAGAGCTGTCTGGAGGTTTCAGAAAGGTTCAGGTTATTTTCAAAGAAGGTCCGGATGATATTGAGGGTTTCGTCGTCAATAGATTCCAGGGATTCTTCTCCGAAGATCTCGCCTACAAACATGTTGCAGACCTGAGTGGGAAGCTGATAGATCAGACGTCCGATGCCCAGACGGTTGTAACCGAAAACGTTTTTGTCAGCATAAAAGATCTTGCCGACCTCGAGAGCAGTGCGGGCTTCCTTGTAGGCATCGGAAAGCTCCATGATATCATCTGCAACATTGCTGTAGGAAACCCAGGCAGAGGTCATGGCCTCTGTATTGAGCATATCCACCAGCATGCAGGCGATACCATCCAGCTCTTCGTAGCTTTCGGTGCTCTGAAGCTCACGTACTACGATGATGCCGGAATCATCCAGTGCAGTGATAAAATCCCGTGTACGGGCAGAAAAGATGTTGCGGATGGTAGCCAGGGCATTTTCGTCCTTGTGCTGCTTGGTTTCCACAAGAAATACCGCACGGCGGGCGGAAGGTGTGATATGAAGACGGGCAGCCTTGTTAAAAGCTTCTACCTGGGAATAACGGTCCAGGAGAAGATTTTGCATAAAGGAGTTCTTGTCTGTTTTTTCCGTATAGGCAGTGAGGAGACTTTCTACCTGGCAGACAGCAAGCTCTCCGATGGTAGAAGCCTGCTCTCCGGAGCCCCATACGATCAGAAGCATATTGCTCTGAGGTATGTTGTTCAGCTTGTACAGACTGCAGCTGCGGTTGGAGATGCATAAGGCAGGATCCTCCCGGAACTGAGCAAGCTTTTCAGAAGAAGGAAGTCGACGGTCCCCTGTGGAAATGTATATCTGGTCATTTTCATCCAGAATACAGAAATCAAGACCGCTGATCCGGGTCCAGTCATCCAGACATTTTTGAATTGTTTGCTGTATTTTCATAAAAAGCGTCCTTTCTGATGTGAAATAAAACTAGTGAAATAAAAAGAAACCCCGGGAAATCATATCCCCCGGGGTTACATTCTGTTTTTATGATTCGACGAGAATTAGTTTGTGATAGTAAGCTCTGTCTCTTTGTCGAAGAAGTGAGCTTTCTCCATATCGAATGCAAATCTGATCGGATCACCGGTCTTAGCTGTTGTACGAGGATCAACTCGTGCTGTAACCTGAGTTCCGTCAACATCGAAGTACAGGAATACTTCAGCACCAAGAAGCTCGTAAACTTTAACTACGGAGTTCATTGGTTTGCTTGGAGATGTCTCAAGGAACATCTGAGAATCATGAATATCCTCAGGACGGATACCAAGAACAACTTTCTTTCCAACATAGCCTTTGTCTTTCAGGACTTTAGCCTTAGCTGCCGGAACGATAATCTCATGCTCACCACCGATTGTAGCAATTACATTGCCGCCTTTCTCGGAGATAACAGCATCAAGGAAGTTCATCTGCGGAGATCCCATGAATCCTGCAACGAAGAGGTTGCCTGGTTTCTGATACAGGTTCTGTGGTGTATCAACCTGCTGAACAACACCGTCTTTCATAACAACGATTCTGGTACCAAGTGTCATAGCCTCTGTCTGGTCATGTGTTACATAGATGATAGTAGCGCCAAGTCTCTGATGGATCTTGGAGATCTCGATACGCATCTGTACACGAAGCTTAGCATCCAGGTTGGAAAGAGGCTCATCCATAAGGAATACCTTAGGATTACGAACGATAGCACGTCCCATAGCAACTCGCTGTCTCTGACCACCGGAAAGAGCCTTCGGTTTACGATCAAGAAGCTTGTCAAGGTCAAGGATTCTTGCTGCTTCACGAACAGCCTTGTCGATCTGGTCCTTCGGAACTTTACGAAGTTTAAGTCCGAATGCCATGTTATCATAAACTGTCATATGAGGATACAGAGCGTAGTTCTGGAATACCATTGCGATATCACGGTCCTTAGGCTCAACATCGTTCATGACTTTGTCACCGATCTTAAGTGTACCACCGCTGATCTCCTCAAGACCTGCGATCATACGAAGTGTTGTAGATTTTCCACATCCGGATGGTCCTACGAAGATGATGAATTCTTTGTCTTCGATCTCCAGGTTGAAATCTTTAACTGCCTGGAAGCCGTTCGGATAAGTTTTATTAATGTGAGATAATGATAAACTTGCCATTGTTGTTTCCCTCCAAAATTAATATATTGTTTTACGTAATTTCCTTTGCTGGTTAACAGTATATCGAAAATGAGAGAAAAGGGCTAGAGCTGAATCTTACAAAGTTTCCGGCAGTTTCTTGTCATTCTGACGAAAAAACGAAAGGGGATTTTTCGTCATTTTGTCAAAACGACGGTTTCCTATGTACAGGTTCACGAAACATTATACGGTATTCAGGCAGAATCCTCAATATGTAAAAAAAGTTCAAAGGAGTTATTTACAACTAACCTAAGTTGGAGTATACTAACTTATTAGATAAAAGAAAAGTTTTCTCAATAAAGGAGGGATCAGAATGCATATTGCAGAAGCCGAAACAGAAGAGAAAAAAACAGGATGCTACCGACATACAGAGATGCAGAGGGATCTTATTATAGAGAAACTGAAGGAGAAGGGGCTCCGCATCACCAGACAGAGAAAGATTCTTCTGGACATTATCCTGGAGGGAGAGTGCTCCTGTTGTAAGGAAATCTATTACAGGGCTTCCGCACTGGATCCGAAGATCGGTGTAGCTACAGTATACCGTATGGTCAATACGCTGGAATCCATCGGTGCTATCAGTCGAAAGAATATGTATCGCGTGGCATGCAGCACAAAAGGCGTCTGCACAGTAGAACTGGATGATGATACGATATGCCATCTGTCCGGACAGAAGCTTAATGAAGTGATCCTTGCAGGACTTCGGGCCTGCGGGGAGATCAGTGAACAGAATATCCGTACCCTGGCGCTGCTGCCTGTTCATGAGGTCGGGTGAGTATGGAAAAGTTATGGCACAATATAATAGGAAAGAAGAGGTTTGTACAGACTAAGAATTAGATAGATTGAACTATTAGTAAAAATTAACTGTTAGGCAAAAATAACTGAAAATTTAACGAATTGTGTTGAACTCACACAAAAAACACTGGACTTTTTTTTATAGACATTTTATAATAATGAAAATATCGGGGCGGACATGAAAAATCCTCACCGGGAATCAGAAAAAAATAAAAATCATATATCAGGAGGAAATTATTATGGTAGACTTTAAATTCAAGAAATCAGGACTTTTTGCAGCAGGCGTTCTTTTCGGTACAGCAGGAATCAAGATCCTCACAAGCAAGGATGCGAAGAAGCTTTACACAGGATGCACAGCAGCTGTTTTAAGAGCTAAGGACTGCATCATGAAAACAGCTACGAATCTTCAGGAGAATGCTGAAGATATTTATGCTGAAGCTAAGGAGATCAATGAGGAAAGAGCAGCAGCTGAAGAGGCTGTAGAGGATGTTGAGACAGAAGCAGAGGAAACTGCAGATGAGGATGCATTCAAAGAAACAGCAGAAGAGACAGAAGAAGCAGCAGAAGAGACAGCTGAGTAAAGAGGCGATTTTCCGTGAAATTTTATATCAAACATGAGACAAGAGGCCGGCTTCGTATCCATCTTGCTCAGAAGAGGATGAGCTACGGGCAGGCAGATACGCTGTTGTATTATCTCGAGAATCTTGCTGGAGTGGTTTCTGCCAAGGTATACGAGAGAACCTGTGACGCAGTTGTAAATTATCGGGGCAGTAGAGCTGCGGTTATCCGTGGTATCAGCGAATTTCATTATCAGGATGTAGAGGTTCCTTCACAGGTGCTGCAGAGCTCAGGGAGAGCACTGAATGCAGAATATCAGGAGAAGCTAATCTCCAAGGTGATCTGCCATTACGGAAGAAGGCTTTTTCTGCCATATCCGCTGAATGCCATTTATACAACAGCTACTTCCCTGAAATATATCTGGAAGGGAATCGATACACTTCTTCACCGTAAGATCGAGGTGCCGGTCCTGGATGCCACTGCAATTGGAGTGTCTGTATTACGTCAGGACTTTGGTACTGCAGGCTCCATCATGTTCCTGCTTGGGATCGGAGAGATCCTGGAAGAGTGGACGCACAAGAAATCCGTAGGTGATCTTGCAAGAACCATGTCCCTGAATGTTGGCAGGGTATGGCTGAAGAGAGAGGATCAGGAGATCCTGGTAGAGTCCGGAGAGGTCCAGCCGGGAGATGATGTTGTTGTACGTATGGGTACCGTAATTCCTTTTGACGGAAGTGTTACAGATGGAGAGGCTATGGTCAACCAGGCTTCTCTTACCGGTGAGTCTGTACCTGTATGCAAGAAAGAGGGTAGCGTTGCCTATGCAGGCACTGTTGTGGAGGAAGGTGAGATCACCATCCGCGTAAAGACGGTAGGTGGTTCCAGCCGCTATGACAAGATCGTTACCATGATCGAGGAGTCTGAGAAGCTGAAATCTTCTTTGGAGGGAAAGGCAGAGCATCTGGCAGATAAGCTGGTTCCCTATACTCTTGGAGGAACAGCACTTACATATCTCCTTACCAGAAATGCCACCAAGGCCCTTGCGATCCTGATGGTGGATTTCTCCTGCGCGCTTAAGCTTGCAATGCCGATCTCTGTATTGTCTGCAATCCGTGAGGCCGGTACCCATAAGGCTACAGTTAAGGGCGGTAAATATCTGGAAGCAATGGCTGAGGCAGATACCATCGTATTTGATAAGACAGGAACTCTGACAAAGGCGAAGCCAACCGTTGTGGATGTGGTTCCTTTTGACAACAATGATCCGGAGGAGATGCTGCGTATCGCCGCATGTATGGAAGAGCATTTCCCACACTCCATGGCCAAGGCTGTTGTCAGTGCTGCCAGGAAGAAGCATCTGGCCCATGAGGAGATGCATTCAAAGGTTGAATATGTAGTAGCGCATGGAATTTCCACTACGATCGAAGACCATAAGGCCGTGATCGGAAGCTATCACTTTGTATTTGAAGATGAGAAATGTCTGATCCCGGAGGATGGCAAGGAGAAATTCGACAATATTCCGGAAGAGTATTCCCATCTGTATCTTGCCATTGACGGACGTCTTGCAGCCGTGATTTGTATTGAAGATCCTCTTCGTGAGGAGGCGAAAGCTTCTGTAGAAGCACTGCGTGGGGCAGGGATTTCCAAGATCGTTATGATGACAGGGGACAGTGAGCGTACAGCAGCAGCCATTGCCAGACGTGTGGGAGTGGACGAATATTATTCCGAGGTACTTCCGGAGGATAAGGCCAACTTCATCGAAAAAGAAAAGGCAGCCGGAAGAAAGGTTATCATGGTAGGTGACGGAATCAATGATTCTCCGGCACTTTCCGCAGCCAATGTCGGTATCGCCATCAGTGATGGTGCTGAAATTGCCCGGGAGATCGCAGATATTACTGTAGGTGCAGATGATCTTCAGGAGCTTGTTGTTCTGAAAGAGATCAGCAATGCACTGATGAAGCGTATCAGACGCAATTACCGTTTTATTATTACCTTTAACGCAGGTCTTATCGCCTGTGGCGTTGCAGGTATCCTGCAGCCGACTTCATCCGCACTTCTGCATAATACCTCCACACTGGCGATCAGCCTGAAGAGTATGCAGAATCTGCTTCCATAGAAAATTTTTAACCGAATCAAGTAAGTCCCCTGCAGGATTGCGAATATCCGCTTGACAATAAATATAAAAAGCCGGCCAGGTTATCGAAGAGATAAGAGCTTCGTACCTGGCCGTTTTTTTAGGATACTCAGACGTGGATCGCAGGTATCAGCCTGAAGGTGTAGGTGTATGAAGTAAGTTTTATTCCTGAGGAAAGGGTTCGCTTTCCAACATCAGTCCGTCAGTCATATGATAGCGTTTCTTTTGGGTATCCGAACGGAGAGGCCGGGTATGAAGGCTTCGGTACCTGGAGGGGTTCATATGATAAAATTTTTCGAAGGTATGTGCAAAATGCTGCCGGCTGTTGTATCCGGAAGAAAAGGCAATATCCGTAATGTGCAGAGTACTGTTGCACAGAAGAAAGGAGGCCTGTTCCATACGCTTGCGGTTGATATAGGTATTGATGGTGCAGCCGTTTTTTTCTGTAAAGAGCGCCTGCAGGTAGGATTTGTTGATCCCTGCATATGCGGAGATGGCAGGAATATCAATGTCTTCCAGATAATGCTCGTCAATATAGCGGAGCGCTTTTTTCAGATAGACGATTCCCTGGGTGCTCCGGCTGGAGTGGGCGCAGAATGCAAGCTCTGTAAGCATGCGGCTGAAAAGAAGAAAGAAGAGAAATTCTTCCTTTTGTATCTGACCGGAATTTTGTTGTAAAAAGGTGAGCAGATCCTTCAGGCTGTATCCGAAGCTGCGGGAATCCGGGCCGGAGCAAAAGCCCTGGGAGGATTCCGTAAAATTCCAGAACCGGGAAAATCCGGGATCCTTTTTCAGGAGAAGCTCCAGAGCAACCGGACTTTTTTCGGGAGTAAGGGAAAATTCCAGATTCAGGATCGAGCAGGGAAAACCATCCGGAATCTCCAGCCTGTGAGGTACATCCGGCCGGATAAAGATAAATTGCCCGGATTTCAGTGGGAATTCCGTGTCCTGTGTGCCATCCAGGCAGAAAACCCGGCAGGAACCGGAGGTGATATACATGATCTCATAGCTGGAATGTGTGTGATGCTCCATATGATAATAAGGCAGGGAGAGAGCATAAAAAGCAGAAATATGGAAATATCGGGAAGAGTCCTGGAAAATATCTGGCATGAAAAAACCTCCTGAGTATACTGCGAAGCGGAATGTAAATATTTCAGCTGTAAATTGCGAGTCGGACAGATGCAGATATTCGATTAAATCGCCCTACATGTCTGACTGACTGTACTCTTTACTGTCAGCAAACAGTATATCACGCAAAAATAAATACGACAATATATTGCATTTTTACATTCTGGGGATGATACCTGTCACCTTATAAAAAAACAGATATTATACTGTGATCAGAATCAGAAAAACGGAGGGTATTTTCTATGAGCTATAAAAATGAAAAAATAAAAATGATCGAATTACATGAGAATGGCCTGGATATCCAGTTTCGTATCCGGGAAAACGGCGTGGTAGAGCTGGCAGATTTTTCTTCACAGGAAGTAAAAAAAGCAGTCATGGAGCCGAAGGAGGATATCTGTTATCCGGCTGTTGAGATTCACAGAAGCGGCACAGGAAGCTTAAACATGCATGCCTACAAAAACAACATCAATCAGTCCTCTGTGGATTTTGTTTATGAGAACCATGAGCTGAAGGCACAGGCCGGCGGAAAAGAGCTGGAGATCGTAATGATTTCCCCGGAAAAGCTGAAGGCAGTATATCATATGCGCCTGTTTGACGGAGTGCCGGCAGTACAGACCTGGACAGAGATCATCAACGAGGGAAGTGAGGATCAGGGGCTGACCTATGTTTCTTCTTTTATGTATCAGGGAATCTCCAGAGGCGGCGAAAAGCCTTATTATAAAAAAACAGATATCTATGTGCCGTTTAACAGCTGGTGCTGTGAGGCACAGTGGCAGAAATACGATGCAGAAACGCTGAATTTAAACGGAATGGTCGTAGATGGCTTCAATCATCAGGGATATGGCCTGAACCGTTATTGTTACAGTGGAAAGGGCACCTGGTCTACCTGTGAGTATCTTCCCATGGGAATTGCCGAGGACAGAGAAACAGGGGAGACGTATATTTTCCAGATTGAAAGCTCCGGACAGTGGCTGGCAGAATATGGCTCTGCACAGGGCGGAAATCTGTATCTTGCCTTAAGCGGCGCCACAGAGCAGGAGCATGGCTGGTATAAGAATCTGAAACCGGGAGAAAGCTTTACAACCGTTCCGGCAGGGGCAGCTGTTGTAAAAGGTGGCCTGAATCCGGCAGCAGCGGCACTGACCAGATATCGGAGAAAAGTACGCAGACCGAATGCGGACGATGAGAAGCTGAACGTGGTATTTAATGATTACATGAATTGCCTGATGGGAGACCCTACAACGGAGCGGGAGCTTTCCATCATTGACAAGGCAGCAGAGCTCGGATGCGAATATTACTGCCTGGATGCAGGCTGGTATGACGACGGATTCTGGTGGGACCGTGTCGGGGAATGGAAAGAAGCATCCGGAAGATTCCCCAATGGTCTGAAAGAAGTCTGCGATCATGCACACAGTAAAGGCCTGAAAATGGGACTCTGGCTGGAAATCGAGGTTATGGGAGTTGCCTGCGAACTGGCAAACAAGCTTCCGGATGACTGGTTTGTCTGCCGTCATGGAAAACGCCACATTGACAATAAACGCTATATGCTGGATTTCCGCAATCCGGAGGTACGGAAATATTGCCGTGATGTAGTAGACAGGCTGATCAATGATTACGGTGTAGAGTACTTTAAAGTGGACTATAACGTAACCATGGGATATGGAAGTGATCTGAACAGTGACAGCTGTGCAGATGCCATCCGTGAGCATTATGAATGTCTTCACCAGTGGTATGAGGAAATCTTCCGGGATCATCCGGAGCTTGTTGTGGAGAACTGCGGTTCCGGCGGACAGCGTATGGATTATGGTATGCTGAAGATCTTAAGCCTGCAGTCTACCAGTGATCAGACAGATTATCTCTACAATGCCAATATCGCTGCCAATGTAGCCAGTGCGGTAACTCCGGAGCAGGGTGGTATGTGGGTATATCCGTATGAGGATGAAGAAGAGCATGTGATCTACAATGTAGTAAATGGTATGCTTCTCCGCCCATATATCAGCGGTATGGTATGGAAGCTGGGCGAAAATTCCATGAACCGTATGAAGGAGGGAATCTCCCTGTATAAGGAGATCCGTGAGGAAGTCCGTGACGGCGTGCCGTTCTTCCCGCTTGGTTTTGGAACTCTGAAATCTGAAGTTCTTGCTTACGGAGTGAAAGCAGAGAAGAATACCTATCTTTCGGTATGGACACCGGGAACAACAGAAGCAGTGATCCCGCTGGAAAATGCAGAGCAGGTCCGCAGAGTATCCGTGATCTATCCGAAGGAAGAGATGTGCGGATATAAGATCGAAAATGGAAATCTTGTAGTGAAGATGCCACAGGAAAAAGTGGCCAGACTGTTTAAGATCGAGATGAAATAGAAAAGCGTGAAAGACCGTAAGTTTGACGAAGAGGCGTGGGCAAAAATAAATGGAAAATAAAAGAGCGCCGGCATTTTTACCAGAAAGCTCATCAGTCTGGATGAAGTTGTAAAGATCCCGGCTGTGTACCTGAATTATAAGAAATACAGATGGGTGAAGGATCTGACAGTGAAAAGCGAATAGAAACAGAAAACAGCAGAGCTGTATGTCCCGTGATTACAGGGAATATACAATTCTGCTGTTTTATTTTATGAGATTATCTGTTTTCCGCAAGATATTCTTCTGTAAGAGCAACCGCATCGGTGATACACTGCGGGCAGCTGCAGAGAACCTTGCCTGTCTCCACACCTTTTAATTCACGGCAGATACAGGAACCGTTTTTTTCTTTGAATTTCTGGATATAGGTGCGGAGCTTTTTGTAAGTGTCACCTTTGGAGCCGGAACCTTCTTCGGTATTTCCGCGGCTGTTGGAAAGTCCGATGATCATAGCCATACCGGAAAGAGCACCGCACATTTCCATAACACCCATTCCAAGGCCGAAGCCCTCGGCAATACGGAACATCTCGTTTTCATCGATGCCAAATTCCTGGCAGAAAGAACAGGCAACTGCCTGTGCACAGTTACAGCCATTCTCGTGTAATTTTGTAGCGTGTTCAGCTTTTGTACTCATGATTTCTTATCCTCCTGATTTCAGATCGCAAGCATATTTTTGATCGCTTCCATATAGATCAGTACTGCTTCTTCCATGCCGGAGACCAGGATAAATTCATCGGCTCCGTGGATACGGTAGTCAATTCCCTCTTTTTCAGGTCCGAAGGCTATGATGTTTTTGAGGGATTTTGCGTAAGTGCCGCCTCCGATGACCATTGGTTTGTGTTCGGTATCGCCGGTCACATCTGTGTAAGCTTTGTAAAGAGCATTTACCAGCGGAGATTCTCTTGGGAAGAATAACGGAGCAACAACCTTTATGATCTCAATACGACCGTTTTTATCTTCCAGTCTGTCCTGGCACATTTTGCGGATATCGGTCTCATTAAGAGTTACCGGAACACGGATATCGATGGTACAGGAAATGACACCGTTTTCTGTTTTTACGATTCCGTTGCATAACGTCAGATCGCCGTATTCATCTGCAAATTTCAGACCAATGCCGGAGCCGTCACATGCAGTGCCGATATGGGAGTTATAGAATTCCACAAAGTCATCTTCAAAGCCTGCTTTTGCCAGACATTCAAAGGTTACTCCTGCAGCATTGACACCGAGATGGGGAGTGCTGGCATGAGCCGGAATACCTTTGGCGTAGATGGTGAGCTCACCATTTTCTTCGGTTACCTTATATTCCTGGAGCTTCGTCCGGGAAAGTGCGGATTCCAGCTTTTCCTTCAGACCGTCCTCATCGGGAACAATGGTTGTACAGGTGTCACACATTGCATTGGATACAAAACCGCCGTTCATGGAGATAATCCGGGTGTTTTTGGAGCAGGCGATCATGGCAAGCTGACCTTTTTCACCGTGGATACACGGGAAGCTGGCATCCGGTGTGAAACCGCAGGAAAGCTCTTCTGCTACCTGATTGTAGTGATCCATACATTTGGAACCTGTTTCCTCGTTGCAGCCCATGATCAGGCGGACTCTTTTGTTCAGCTTCACGCCGTGGTCGCGGAGAAGCTTCATGGCATAGAGCGCTTCTAGGATAGGGCCTTTGTCATCAGTGGTCCCGCGGCCGTATACATGATCGTCTTCACGGGTAAGGCGGAACGGATCGTAGGTCCAGTCTCCGCCTACAGGAACGATATCCAGATGACCGGCGATGCCGACGATCTCATCGCCCTCACCCATTTCGGCATAACCGCAGTAGTTATCCAGGTTTACGGTTTTAAAGCCAAGTTCTTCGGCAATCTTCAGTCCCTCTTCCAGGGCTTTTGCAGGACCCTCACCAAATGGTTTTCCCTCGGAAGGGGTACCGAGCTGGGAGTCAATGGCAACCAGTCTGCCAAGATTTGTGAGCATTTCTTCTGATAATGCGTGGATTTCCTCTTTAATATCCATATTGATTTCCTCCTGTTTACAGCGTTCCGGAAAGTGACAGGATGGAACGCTGATGTTATGAGCTCTATTATAGCATAGATTGTAATGAATGGCAGAGTGGATTTTTACCTGTTGAAGACGTACCGATCCATTCGGCGGAAGGCTTCTTCTATGCGGGAACGGGGTGAGGCCAGATTCATTCTTAGGTGACAGGGACCGAAAAACATCCTGCCGTCCTGGACAGCAACGCCGACATCCCAGCAGGCTTTTTCCACATCTTCGATTGTTTTGCCATGGGCAGTACACCAGCCGGTGCAGTCGGCAAAGAGCATGTAGGTGCCTTCCGGTCTGGAAACGTTGACACCCTTAAAGTGCCGGTCAATGTAATCACAGGCAAAGCTTACATTTCCGCTTAGTACTTCGCATAGTTCATCGGTCCATTCATAGCCTTCAGGCTGATAAGCGCCAAGCAGAGCGTGCATGGACAGAACATTCATCATATTATAATGGCTCAGACTGGACTCCTTCAAAATACGATCCCGCCACCAGCTGTTGTATACAATGTGATAGCTGCCAACAAGTCCTGCCAGATTAAAGGTTTTGGATGGAGCGTAGAAGGCCGCTGTACGCTGGCGGGCATCTTCGCTGACGGACTGGCTGGGGATATGCTTATGGCCATTCAGGATGAGGTCAGACCAGATCTCGTCTGAGATGACGTAGACATCATATTTTCGGTACAGCTCCATGGCTTTTTCCAGCTCCCAACGTTCCCACACGCGTCCGCAGGGATTGTGTGGATTGCAGAGAATGGCAGCGTGGATCTTCTTTTCACGGAGTTGTTTTTCCATGTCTGCATAATCCATTCTCCATATGCTGTTTTCATCCTTTATCAGAGGAGAGTGTACGGCCTCGTAGCCGTTGTTTTTCAGACTTTTGGTGAAGCCTATGTATGTCGGACTGTGAACCAGGACGTTATCACCGCGGGAGCAGACGCAGTTCAGTGCACTGATAACTCCGCCCAGAACGCCATTTTCGTAGCCAATGTGTCTGGGCTTCAGACCGGTGACACCGTGGCGTGTTTCCTGCCAGCGGATGATGGCTTTATAATATTCCGGCGGGGCTTCGAAGTAACCGAAGGCCGGGTGACTGGCCCGTTCGATGATCGCCTGCTGTATGGTAGGTACAGTAGGAAAGTTCATGTCTGCTACCCACATCGGGATGGCATCGAAGCCCTCCTTCGGCGGGGCAGGAGAGAAACCATCGCCCTTCAGGCCGTCTACTGCGATGGAATCTCTGCCATGTCGGTCAATGATGGAAGTGAAGTCGTATTTCATATGAATGCTCCGTTACTGAAAACTTATAAAAAGTTATAAACTTCTATGTTTCATTCCTACTTCAACGAGTATGCTTTTGATGATAT